>NZ_JBFANF010000050.1:0-13205 GCF_040674675.1 Dactylosporangium sp. NPDC049742
TGCGTCAACGGATCCTTCACCGCCTCCAGGAGGGACCGGTCCAGCTCGGTCTCCTTACCCTCCTGCGCCAAACGGATCTGCTTACCGAACGTCGAGGACAGATCCCGCACCACCCGCGGCAACTTCGACCACAAATGATCAATCGCCTGCATCCGCGTCTTCATCACCGACTCCTGCAACTCAGAAGTGATGAGATTCAACCGCTGACCCGTCCGCGTCATCGCCGGATCCGCCACCGAACCGATCGCCCGGATCAACTGATTCCGGGTCAACACCAACTCCCCCACCAAATTCATCAACTTGTCCAGCAGATCCACATCCACCCGGATCGACTGATCCGCAACACTCCGCTTCGACACCGTTTCGTCGGCCGCGACTTCCCCGCCGCCCGGTCCACCGGGGGCTGCCGGCTTCGCGACGGACGTCGGCGCGGCGGCGGGAGCGGCGGGAGCGGCGGGGGGCGTGGGGGCCGCGGGGGCCTCAGCGGCGGCGGGAGCGGCTGGCGGAGGCGCGGCGGCCGGAGGGGCGGCGGCCGGAGGGGCGGCTGGGGCCTGTGGGGCCTCTGTCGTCGGTGGAATGGACACCACGGTGACCGGCTGCACCACGAGCACCTCGGCGGCCGGAGCGGCCGTCACGGGTTCGACGACGTCTCCGCTGACCGCGGCCGCCGGAGCGCTCCCGGGTACATCGGCAGCAGCGGCCACCTGAGGAGCCGGGGCGGGCGTCGTGGGTGCGGAGCCGTCGGTGATGCAGGCGTTGACCGCGGCGATCACGCCCGAGTCGTCGCCCTCGAGTTCGCGGCCGTGCTCCTCGATCTCCGACAGCAGCCCACGGACCGTGTCGACCATCCGCAGCAGCGCATCGGTCGTCGACGGCGTCATACCCTGCGCGCCGTCCCGCAGCCGGGACAGCAGCGACTCACCGACGTGCGTCACCTTCTCCAGACGGTTGAACGCCAGGAAACCCGAGGTGCCCTTGATCGTGTGGATCGTCCGGAAGATCGACGACAGCAGCTCGCGCGACCCCGGCGCCGCCTCCAGTGCCACCAGGTCCCGGTCGAGCTGGTCCAGGTTCTCGTGCGACTCCACGAGGAACTCCTGGACGATGTCACCCAACTCGTCGCTCACTGCCACGCTCCCCTTCTCCGACGGCCCAATCGACCGCCGGAGCGGGAACCTGAGAGCAAAACCACGCCCGAACGCCGCGGGGCACGTGGCGGGCCGCGACACGGCCATGAGGACCGGCGGCGGTCCACAGTGGATCGTCGGCCCGATGGGGGTAGCATTCGCCGCAGGTGTGCCGGGAAGTCTGGTCGGCGGACAGGATGAGTCTGCCCGCTGGAGGAGGCCCCCCGGATGGCACGTCGCACCGCACGGCGGCTGGACATGCTGCTGGAGTTCCTGCGCCTGGAGACGACCGGCGGCAGGCTGCTGCTCGTGGCGACCGGGCTCGCGCTGCTGTGGGCCAACCTGCCCGGCGGCACGTATGAGCAATTCTGGTCGCTGCGCCCGCCGTCCTCGGCGCTGCTCGACGCGCTGCACCTGGACCTGCCGCTGGCGGGCTGGGTCACCGACGGGCTGCTGACCGTCTTCTTCTTCGTCGCCGGGCTGGAGGTCAAGCGCGAGCTGACCGTCGGGGAGCTCGCCGGCTGGCGGGCCGCGGCGCTGCCGGTCGTGGCGGCGTTCGGCGGGATGTGCGTGCCGGCGGTCGTCGCGATCGCCGTGTCCGGCGGCGCCGCCTCGCACGGCGGGGCGTGGGCGATCCCGGTCGCGACGGACATCGCGTTCGCGCTCGGGGTGCTGGCGCTCGCGGGCTCGGCCCTTCCGTCGGGGGTGCGCGTGCTGCTGCTGTCGCTCGCCGTCATCGACGACCTGGGCGCCATCACGCTCGTCGGGGTGTTGTTCGCGCACGACGTCCGGGTGTGGTGGCTGGCCGCCGGTTTGGCGTTGTGTCTGCTGTACGGGCTGCTGCACCGCCTCCGGTACGCCCCCGACTGGCTCGTCGTGCCGGTCGCCGCCGGCGCGTGGGTGTGCGTCCACGGCGGCGGCGTCCACGCCACCGTGACGGGCATCCTGCTCGGGTTGCTGACGCCGGTCCGTGCGGCCACCGCGGACGCCGAGTCGCCCTGTGACCGGCTCCTGCACCGGCTGCATCCTGTCTCGGCCGGCGTGATCGTCCCGGTCTTCGCGCTCGCCGCCGCGGGCATCCCCCTCGCCGCGGCCGGTGACGTCATCGGTGACCCGCTCGCGTGGGGGGCCGCCGCCGGGCTGCTCGTCGGCAAGCCGATCGGGATCATGCTCGGCGCGTGGCTGGCGGTGCGGGTCGGGCTCGGCGCGCTGCCGCCGTCGGTCCGCTGGGGTGACGTGCTGCCGGTCGCGATGCTCGGCGGGGTCGGCTACACGGTGAGCCTGCTGATCGCCCGCCTGTCGGTGCCCGGCGGCGGCGCCGACACGGCCGCGGCGGCGGTGCTGGGGGCCTCGATCGTCGCGGCGGTCCTGGCGACGGTCCTGGTCCGGTGGCGCGGCAGCGCCCAGTCGTGACCGGCCGGAGAAATGGTGAGACCGGCATCCACGGGGGAAGACGCCGGTCTCGATAAAAACGATAAGGCTCACGAGCGCATTCCGCCAGCCGTGCGGGGACTGATTCCCCCGGAACCGGTTACGGATCGCGGAATCGACAGGGGGAGGTACTGTGTCGGTCCGTTGACCCGGACCTAGGAGACTGATGTCGACGCTGCTCGTCGTCGGGCTCGGCCTGCTCGGGCTGGCGCTGCTGACCGTGGGTGCCGACCAGGCGGTGGTGGGCGCGAGCCGGCTCGCGACGCTGCTGCGGGTCGCGCCGGTCATCGTCGGTGTCGTCGTGATCGGACTGGGCACCAGCGCCCCCGAGTTCGTGGTGTCCGGCACCGCCGCGGTCCGCGACAACGCGGGCCTGGCGCTGGGCAACCTCGTCGGCTCCAACATCCTCAACGTGACCCTGGTCCTGGGTGTCGTCGCGGTCGTGTCGCCGGTGATGGTGCGCTCGTCGGTGCCGGTGCGGGAGGCGCCGCTGATGGCGGCCGCGGTCGCGGTGTTCGGCGCGTTCGCGCTGGTCGGGCTGAAGTTCGTGGCCGGGCTGCTGCTCGCCGTGCTCAGCGTCGGCGCGCTCGCCCTGCTGGTGCGGCTGTCCCGGGTACAGGACGGGGATCCGCTGCCCGAGGACGTGGCCGCGTTCGTGTCGCCGGTCCGGTCGCGCCGCTGGTGGGTCTTCTGGTCGCCGGGGCCCCGCCGGTGGTGGGTCGAGGCGCTGCGGACCGTCGGCGGGCTCGTCGCGACGCTCGGCGGGGCGCAGCTGCTGGTCGACAACGCGGTCACGCTCGCGCACCGGTGGGGCGTCAGCGACCAGGTCATCGGCTTCACGCTGGTCGCGTTCGGCACGTCACTGCCGGAGCTGATGACGTCGGTGCAGGCGCAGCGGCGCGGCGAGGGCGACCTCCTCGTCGGCAACCTGCTGGGCAGCAACATCTTCAACAGCCTGATCGGCGGCGCGGTCGTCGGTCTCGCCGCGGGCGGCTCGACGATCGCGCCGTTCGGGTTCGCCGCGGTCACCGCGATGGTGTTCGCCGCGGTCCTCGCCTGGCTGCTGCTGTGGCGGGGCAGCAGGATCACCCGCCCGGAGGCTTGCGTCCTGCTGGCGGCGTACGTGTGTGTCCTGCCACTGCTGATCTCCGCCAACCCGTGAGTTTCCGTTTGGCGGGACTGGGTACGCGACTCGAATGGGCGACGCGATGGTCCGGACACACCGCTCCGGAGACGTACTTGTGGTGGAAGTGCTGGGTCCTCTGGAAGCCGCGACGGTAGGCGCGCTGCGGTCCGTGGTCCTCGACACGATCGACGCCCACCGGCCGGCGGTGCTCACCGTCGACCTGCGGCGCGTCCCGTTCATGGACTCGATCGGCATCGGCACCCTGGTCGCGATCAACAACAAGGCCCGTGACGTCGGCGGCCGGATGGAGGTGCGCAGCCCGTCACCGTTCGTGCACCGGCTCCTGCAGGTCACCGGGCTGACGGAGCTGTTCGGGCTGCCCGACCTTCCGGTCGACGCCCCGGTCTCGGGCGCCGGCCTGATCCTTCCGTCGTCCTAGGTCTTTCCGGTTCCGTTTTCCGGCGTCGGTACCGGCGGCGCCGTCCACTTCGATCGCCGTCGTCAGCGTCGGCGTCAGTACCGGTCGACGATGACGCTGGAGACGCCGGCGGTGTTGTCGATCTCGTACCTGTCGGCGGCGGCCGGGTCACCGCTGGAGAACGCGGCGCCGCCGGCCACGCCGTCGTGCCGGGTGCCGTCGAGCGTGACGTTGCCGGCGCCGCCGCCGGCGACGACCTTCACGGGCCCGCCCTGCGGCAGGTGGACGCGGAACGTGGAGGCGCCGCCGCTCATCCGCACGGGCACGACGCCCTTCGCGGCGGGCAGGGTCAGCTCGATGCTCGACACGCCCCCCACGTATTCGACGCCGCCGATCTCACGCAGCCCGCGCAGGTCTGCGGTGTTGCTCGTGGCGCCGGCGGTGAACCGGACCGTCCAGCGGACGGCACGGTTGAGCTCGACGCTGACGACCCCCTTGTCGGCCTTGCCGTTTCCCGAGTCCCGCAGCTGCACGCCGACGCGGCCGTCGGCGGTGGTGACGCTCGGGACCGTCCGGCCGTCGCCGGGCGTGCTCACCCGGAACAGCGTGTCGCCGAGGTCCGCGGCGGTGACCGTGACCGCGGTGGCCCCGCTGAGCAGGTCCAGGGTCGCCGGGTCGCGGCCGGCGACGGGCGCGGTGACGGTGTGCGGCGCGCCGCCGCCCCGGGGATGCTGGACCCGCCAGATGAAGACGGTGACCGCGGCCAGCACCACGACCGCGAGCAGGATCATCCCGCCGATGAGCCAGACGGTGCGTGGGGACGGTCCGGCGGCGTGCGCGGGGGCCGTGGCACGGCGGCGGGAGACGGTCACCATGCCGATGTGGTCTCCGCGTCGGTGTGCATCGAAACGCGTCAGCGTCCTACTTCAAGACCGGGGCCGCCGCCACGGGGGAAGCGGCGGCCCCGGCGTCCTTGGGATGCAACGCAATGTACTCCCAACGTGAGCCACTGCACAGCCCCAAACCGTGCCGTCTTCCCACCTCTCGCGGAACTGTCCTATGTAGAGCGTCCGGCCGCACGGAACCGCACACAATCCCACAGCATCAGCCGATTCCTCAGCGGAGCGCCGCGGCGCGGCGGCCGACCTCGGCCGGCGTCAGCAGCTCGCCGTCGAGCACGACGGCCCAGAAGGCGGACAGCGGGATCCGCTCGAACAGCGGCGAGCCGAGCCCGTCGAAGACCCGCTCCGGCGCCAGCTTCAGCGACGTGGTCACCACGATCGTGGGGATGCTCTGCGCGAGCGCCAGCGTGCCCTTGATGTTCAGCACGCGGGTGGGGCTGATCGCGTCGGCGCCGGCGATGCCGGTCACCGGCAGCAGCCCCTCGGTGCCGGGCGCGTCGACGGTGCCGGCGGGCAGCTGCGCCGCGACGGCCTTCACGAGGGCGCTGCTGGGGGCGGTGCGGGCCCAGCCGCCGCGCTGGTGCAGCAGGCGCGTCGCGGTGGCGACGCTCGCCTCGACGTCACGGTCGAGCTGCTCGCGGATCGCCCGCAGCGCCGGTCCCGGGTCGTCGGCGTTCGCGGCGCGGGCGATGTGCCACATCGAGGCGTACCCGGGCAGCAGGCCCGGCAGGGGCGCCACGACCGCACGCAGCGTGACCGGGTCGTGGACGAACTCGGCGAGGCCGTCGAGGACCTGCCGGGCCACCCCGGTCGCTCCGGACGTGCGGTCCTGCACTGCCGCGGTGAGTAGCGGCGACAACGTTGGCGCGCTCATGAAACCGGTCTCCCCTGTCGAAAACGGACAACGACCCCAGATGGACCTCATGTATGAGACAGCCGGGGTCGATCTCCGTCAAGGTACAAACGAGCAAGAACCGGTCGACGCTGCGGGTCTTTACCGACCAGCAATCGGCGTGTAATCGCGGGCGCCGTAACCGATGTAGACCTGACGCGGGCGGCCGATCTTGGTCTCCGGGTCGTTGATCATCTCGCGCCACTGGGCGATCCAGCCGGGGAGCCGGCCGAGCGCGAAGAGGACGGTGAACATCGTGGTCGGGAAGCCCATGGCCTTGTAGATGAGGCCCGTGTAGAAGTCGACGTTCGGGTACAGCTTGCGGGAGACGAAGTACTCGTCGGAGAGCGCGATCTCCTCGAGCTGCATCGCCAGGTCCAGCAGCGGGTCGGGCTTCGCCATGCGACCGAGGATCTCCTGCGCGGCCTTCTTCACCAGCGCGGCCCGCGGGTCGTAGTTCTTGTACACACGGTGACCGAACCCCATCAGGCGGGTGCTGGAGTCCTTCTTGTCCTTGACCCGGCTGACGAAGCTCGCGATGTCGCCGCCGTCGTTGTGGATCTGCTGGAGCATCTCCAGCACGGCCTGGTTGGCGCCGCCGTGCAGCGGGCCGAAGAGCGCGTTGACGCCGGCGGAGACGGAGGCGAAGAGGTTGGCCTGGCTGGAGCCGACGAGCCGGACCGTGGACGTCGAGCAGTTCTGCTCGTGGTCGGCGTGCAGCAGCAGGAGCATGTCGAGGACCTTGACCGCGACCGGGTCGACCTCGTACGGCGTCGCGGGGACACCGAACGTCATCCGCAGGAAGTTCTCGACGTAGCCCAGGGAGTTGTCCGGGTACAGCATCGGCTGGCCGATCGCCTTCTTGTAGGCGTACGACGCGATGGTCGGGACCTTCGCCATCAGGCGGATCGTGGAGATCTCGACCTGCTCCGGGTCGAACGGGTTGAGGCTGTCCTGGTAGAACGTCGACAACGCGCTCACCGCGGAGGACAGCACCGCCATCGGGTGCGCGTCGCGCGGGAACCCGTCGAAGAAGCGGCGCATCTCCTCGTGCAGCAGCGTGTGGTGCTGGATGCGGCCGGTGAACTCCTCCAGCTGGGCCGGCGTCGGCAGCTCGCCGTGAATGAGCAGGTAGGAGCTCTCCAGGAACGTCGAGCGCTCGGCGAGCTGCTCGATCGGATAACCCCGGTAGCGCAGGATGCCCTCGTCGCCGTCGATGTAGGTGATCGACGATACGCACGATGCGGTGTTGACGAACCCGGTGTCGAGCGTGACCTGACCGGTGTCCTTGAGCAGTTTGGAGATCTCGAGACCCTCGGGCCCTTCCGTCGCCTTGCGTGCCGGCAGGTCGAGCTCGCCGTCCGGGTATGTGATCTTGTACTCACTCATGCGCGTCGTTCCCGTCTCGTCGAGCAGTCCGGCTCCTGGCCGCGGCCGCCATTGCCCGCGACCGGCGCTTATGGCGCCGACGCGCAGGATTCCAGACGCACCCGCCCCATGGTGAGGCGGGGCGCTCACGTGCGACATTTCCTACTCGTCAACCTCTTGACCAATCTTCCCACAGCCGTCGCGGACGCACTTCCTGGCGAGTTCCTCCGGCATGGGTGTTCGGCGGTCACCCCGCTTTGGTGGCCAATGGGAGCATGCGAAGAATCCTGCTGTCCGGCGGCGTGATCGCCGGCACGACGGCCGCGCTCGCCCTTCCCGGCGTCGCGTCGGCCGAAGGCGCCGGCTCGGTCACCCCGGACACGGTGAAGCCGGGCGGGAGCGTCACCTTCAGCACGGTCTGCCCGGACGGCGTGAAGTCCGCCGACGTCGCCGGCACCGTGCTCGGCCTGTCGGCCCGCATCCCGATGGAGGCGAGCAAGACGCCCGGCTCGTTCTCCGTCGCCGTCGACATCCCCGCGTCGATCTCCGCCGGCACGTTCAACGTCAGCATCGACTGCGGGGACGGCAGCTCTTCACTGGTCAAGCTGGTCGTGACGCCCAGCGGCGGGGTGCCGACCGGCGGCGGGTCGACCGCGCGGGGCCCCAACCGCTCGCTGATGGCGGTCGGCGGCGGACTGCTGCTGGTCGGTGCCGCCGGGGCGCTGTTCCTGCGACGCCGCACGGTGTGAAGCACCGGCACCGGCCCCGGCACCTGCTCGTCAGGTCCAACGGCACCTGGCGCGGCGGCACCGCCGTGGGCGTCATCACCCTGGCCGTCGCGGGCGTCTCGCTCGTCGGTGCCGGCTACGGCACGGGCCCGCCACCACCCGTCGTGGCGGCCTCCGGGTCGGGCTCCGCCGGGATCGCGAGCGCCGCCGTGGCCGCGTCCACCCCGGTCGGGCTGCGCATCGGGGCGATCTCCGTCGAGGCCCCGGTCGAGCGGGTCGACGTCGACCGCGACGGCACGCTCATCCCGCCCTCCCTGCGCGAGGCGACGAAGGTCGGCTGGTACGAGCGGGGACCGACGCCCGGCGAGAACGGCAACTCCGTCATCGTCGGGCACGTCGACACCGCCGGCAGCGGGCCCGCCGTCTTCTTCCGGCTCGGCCTGCTCAAGCCCGGCGACTCGATCGTCGTGGCGCGGCGCGACGGCTCGTCGGTCACGTTCGCCGTCGACGGCGTGCGGCTGTACTCCAAGCACGAGTTCCCCGCCGGCCTGGTCTACGGGCCGGCCACCCGCCCCCAGCTGCGGCTGATCACCTGCGGGGGCACGTTCGACCGGGCGACGAGCACCTACTCCGGCAACACCGTGATCACCGCGACGATGGTGTCGTGGCGAGCTGGTCCAGGGTGACGGCGTGGATCCGGCCGGCCGGCACCGACCGCTCCAGCAGCATGTTGCGCATGACCCCGACCGCGAGCGGCGAGCCGCACAGGTAGACGTCGTGCGACTTCCACTCGGCGAAGTCCACCACCACCTGCGGCAGGGATCCGCTGAGGTACGGGTGCGCCGGCCCCCTCGCCACCACCGGGTGCACGGTGGCGTGGGCGCAGGCCGCGGCGTGCTCGCGCAGCGACTCCAGGTCGTACAGGTCGTCGCGGGTCGAAACGCCCCAGAACAGGTGAATGACCCGGTCGTCCTGGCGGGCCGCCAGCTCGTCCAGCAGCCCCTTCACCGGGGCGACGTGCACGTCCTCGGCGACGATCAGGATCGCCCGGCCGTGCTGCTCGATGACGAACTCCCCCTCGGCCCGGTGCAGGCGGACCGCGTCGCCGACCCGCGTGCCGTGCACGAGCGCGCCGGTGGCGTCGTCGCCGGGAGCCGCCTGCACGTGCAGCTCGAGCCGGTTGCCGTCGGCCGGCGGGGCGGAGATCCAGCAGGGCCGCCACGCGCCCGGCACCATCGGGTGCTCGATGACGGCGCGCTGCCCCGCCCGCGCCGGGTACGGCAGGTCGGTCACCAGGCGCAGCACCGCCACGTCGTCGCGGCGACGGTCGTGGGCGACGACGGTGGCCGTCCAGAACGGGGTGGCCTCCTGCTGCATCGCCTTGGCCTGGCGGAACCAGCCGACGACGAACCGCCAGGCTTCCCGCAGCGTGTCCGGGTCGTCGGTCGGCACCGCCTCGACCAGCGCCGCCTCGAACAGGTCCAGCTGGCGGCTGTGCGGCCCCATCAGCGCGTCGAGCGCCGGGGCCAGCTGCGCGAGGTGCGGCACCACGGCGCTGGGCTGGTCGAAGTGGTCCAGCAGCCACCCGAGGCCGCGCTCGGCCGCGGCCCGGTCCGCCGCGATCGCGCTGTGCAGGACCGTGCGCTGCTCCTGGGGCACCTCGGCGAGCCGCGCGACGACCGACCGCACGTCGCGTAGGCTCTCACGCAGCCGCTGCTGGAGCTGCGCGAGATAGCCCAGATCGCCGGGTTTCGGCCCTTCCGCCGGTACGTCCTGTGCAAGACTGTCCTTTGGCTGATCTTGGTGACGCCTGGGCCGCGGTGACGCCGCCCGATCGTGGGCGGCCTGCTCCAGCTGGGCCTGTCGCCATGCCCAGAGCACTGTCAACGGTTCGCCACCATGCCCGACCGGTCCTACGTGCGCCACGCCTCCAGTCTCCCGGGTTCCGCACGGGAACGCGGGGATATGTCGGAATTGGCAACACTTTGCCCAGCTCCAAAATGTCGTACCTCTTTCGTAGAGTGCGGTGCATGTCGTTGGATTTGCTCGAGCTGCTCCCCGCCGGCTGGCGGGACCTGATGAAGCCGCACCTGGATCTCGAGATCGTGCACAAGCTCGAGGCGTTCGTGGAGGCGGAGTATGCGGCCGGCCCCGTCTATCCCCCGCTGCCCGACCTGTTCACCGCCTTCCGGCTCTGCTCCCCGGAGGCCGCGCGGGTGCTGATCCTCGGCCAGGACCCCTACTTCAAGGAGGGCCAGGCCCACGGGCTCAGCTTCTCGGTGCGCCCCGGCGTGTCGATCCCCCCGTCGCTGCGCAACGTCTACAAGGAGCTCCGCGACGACCTCGGCGTCACCCCGCCCACCAACGGTGACCTCACCGGCTGGGCGAGCGACGGCGTCCTGCTGCTCAACGCGGTGCTCACCGTCCGTGCCGGCAAGGCCGCCTCCCACGCCAACAAGGGCTGGGAGCACTTCACCGACGCCGCGATCGCCGCGCTCAACTCGATGCCCCGGCGGGTCGTGTTCGTCCTGTGGGGCGGCTATGCCCGCAAGAAGGCCGTCCTGGTCACCAACCCCCAGCACAAGGTCATCGAGGCCGGCCACCCCAGCCCGATGAACCCCGCCGGTTTCCTGGGCTCGAAGCCCTTCAGCCAGACCGACGCCGCCCTCGTCGAGGCCGGCCTGCCGCCGGTCCGCTGGGTCTGACCCCGCCGTGAAGGCCCTCGAGGGACCGTTGTGGCGGGCGCTACTGGTCTTCCGCATCGCCGCGCTCGGTTATGCGGCGGTGCTGATGATCGGCAACTTCCAGCACTACTACTGGCCCCTCGGCGGCTGGCTGGTCCTGTCCGTCATGGCCGCCTGGACGGTGGTGAGCAGCCTCGCCTATGCGCGCCCCGAGCGCCGCGGCTGGCCGCTGCTCACCGCCGACCTCGCCGTCACCGCCTGCTGCCTGCTCTCCACCCGCTGGATCGTCCAGCCCGACGGCCTCGGCGTCGGCGCTCCCACCCTGCCGATGGCGTGGGTGGCGAGCCCGGTCGTCGCCTGGGCCATCTCCGGCGGCCGGCGCCGCGGCGCGATCGCCGCCCTGCTGATGAGCGTCGCCGACGTCGTCGTCCGCGACGGCTTCTCCCAGGCCACCGTCAACGGCCCGGTCCTCATGCTGCTGGCCGGCGTCGGCATCGGCCACATCGCGCGCCTCGCGATCGACGCCGAGGCCCGCCTGCAGCGCGCGACCGAGCTGGAGGCCGCGACCCGCGAGCGTGAGCGCCTCGCCCGCGGCATCCACGACTCCGTCCTGCAGGTCCTGGCCCTTCTCCAGCGCCGCGGCGCCGAGCTGGGCGGCGAGGCCGCCGAGCTGGGCCGGCTCGCCGGCGAGCAGGAGGCCACGCTCCGCGCCCTGGTCACGTCCAGCGGCCCCCTTCCGCGCTCCACCGGCCGCTCCACACCGGCCTCCGGCCGCCGCCCGTTCCGTTTGTCCCGCGCCGCCTCGGTCTCCCCCGCCGGCCCTCCACCCCTCCGGGCCGCCCCTCCCCCGGCGACCGCCGCGGTGTCCACGGCTTCGAACGGTGCGCAGGCAGCCGACGGTTCCGGCAGGTCGGGGGCGAGCGCCACCCGCGGCGCCGCCGGGTTCCTGACCTGGCGCCGGCGGACGCCACAGTCCGCCGCGTCCCGCGCCCCCACCGCTGACGCCGACACCGATCCGCCCCCTGCGGCCGCCGCCGCTGCTTCGGGCGGCGCGCGGGCAGTCGGCGGTTCCGACAGTTCAGGGGCGAGCCCCACCCGCGGTGCTGGCGCCCCGGCCTTCCAGGCCAGCCCTGGCGCCGACGCCGGCCGTCCCTCTGGAGCCGCCGCCGCTTCGAGCGGTGCGCGGGCAGCCGGCGGTTCCGGCAGGTCGGGGGCGAGCGCCACCCGCGGCGCCGCCGGGTTCCTGACCTGGCGCTGGCGGGCGCCACGGACCGCCGCGTCCCGTGCCGCCGGCTCCCGTGGCCGGCCCGGCTGGGGCGACGCCGGGCACGACCTGGTCGACCTGCGCACCCTGCTCGACCGTCACAACGCGACGGGCGTCAGCGTCGCCACCCCCGCCACCGAGGTCCTCCTCCCCGCCCCGGTCGCCGCCGAGGTGGCCGCGGCCGTCGCGGCGGCCGTCGACAACGTCCACCTCCACGCCGGCCCGGCCGCCAAGGCCTGGCTGCTGGTCGAGGAGCTGGACGACACCGTGACCATCACCATCCGCGACAACGGCCCCGGCATCCCCGACGGCCGCCTCGCCGAGGCCGAGCAGGCCGGCCGCCTGGGCGTCGCCCAGTCCATCCGCGGCCGCATCCGCGACCTGGGCGGCACCACCATCGTCACCAGCAGCCCCACCACCGGCACCGAGATCGAACTCCAGGTCCCCCGCTGACGCCAACCCCGCGTCTGCCAGAACGCACCCGCGTCTGTGCCGCACGCTGGTTCGCGGCTTTCCTGGCGACTCCCAAGCCCACAGCCAGTCCAGCCTCCGATACCGCAACAACAGACGCAGCGTCGACCTCACACTGCCGAGCAGACCAGCCGCCTGGACACCGCCCAACCCATCCGCAGCGACATCCGCAACCTCGGCAGCACCACCACCATCACCGGCAGCCCCACCACCGGCACTGGCACCGGACTCCAAGTCCCCCGCCGACGCCAACCCCGCGCCGGCCAGAACGCACCCGCGTCTGAGCCACACGCTGATTCGCGGTCTCCCGGACGACTCCCAAGCCCACAGCCAGTCCAACCTCCGCACCGCAACAACAGACGCAGCGCCGAACTCACACTGCCCAGCAGGCCAGCCGCCTGGACACCGCCCAACCCATCCGCGGGCCGCATCAGCAACCTCGGCAGCACCACCACCATCACCGGCAGCCCCACCACCGGCACCGAGATCAAGCTCCAAGTCCCCCGCCGACGCCAACCCCGCGCCGGCCAGAACTCACCCGCGTCTGAGCCACACGCTGATTCGCGGTCTCCCGGACGACTCCCAAGCCCACAGCCAGTCCAACCTCCGCACCGCAACAACAGACGCAGCGCCGAACTCACACTGCCCAGCAGGCCAGCCGCCTGGACACCGCCCAACCCATCCGCGGGCCGCATCAGCAACCTCGGCAGCACCACCACCATCACCGGCAGCCCCACCACCGGCACTGGCACCGGACTCCAAGTCCCCCGCCGACGCCAACCCCGCGCCGGCCA
>NZ_JBFANF010000050.1:13301-91320 GCF_040674675.1 Dactylosporangium sp. NPDC049742
CACAGCCAGTCCAACCTCCGCACCGCAACAACAGACGCAGCGCCGAACTCACACTGCCCAGCAGGCCAGCCGCCTGGACACCGCCCAACCCATCCGCAGCGACATCCGCAACCTCGGCAGCACCACCATCATCACCGGCAGCACCGCGAGCGAACCCCACGCCCCCGCGCTGACGCTCATCCGAACCTGACCCCACCCGCCTCTGAGTACGCCCCGCTGTTCGCCGTTTGCTGGCGACCGCGGGTCCGCAGCACACGCTGATGGCTGCCCGCGCTCACCCGACCCCTGTGCGGGCCATTGTCAGCGTCTGCATCACAGGACTCTCGGAAGGCGACCCGGTAGCGCAAGACCTGACGCTGCGCCAGCTGTAGTCACGACATAGCCGACGCTGCAGTGCTCCGCTGGCTCTGCGCCGTACCGACGCCGCCTCTTGCTTCGCCGTCTCGCTGAATGCCATCTTGTCCATCGCCGCAATGGTTTGTGGCGGGCCTGGGTGGCAGGGAGCGGGCGGCTGGTTGGGTGGCGGGCCGATAGGGTGCTCGTGTGGACGCTGCGGGACGGCTTCGGGTCATGGTGGTGGATGACCATCCGATGTGGCGCGAGGGTGTCGCCCGGGATCTGGCCGAGGCAGGGTACGAGGTCGTCGCCGCGGTCGGGGAAGGGGCGCAGGCGATCCGGATCGCGGGGTCGGTGCGGCCCGACGTCGTGGTGCTCGACCTGCAGTTGCCCGACCTGTCCGGGGTGGAGGTCATCCAGGGGCTGCTCGCCTCGTGTCCCGAGGTGCGGATCCTGATGCTGTCGGCGAGCGGCGAGCAGCAGGACGTGCTCGACGCCGTCAAGGCCGGTGCCACCGGGTACCTGGTGAAGTCCGCGGCGCGGGAGGAGTTCCTCGCGGCGGTGCGCCGGACCGCTGAGGGTGACGCCGTGTTCACGCCCGGGCTGGCGGGGCTGGTGCTCGGCGAGTTCCGGCGGCTGGCCAGCGTGACGCGGGCCGAGGACCCGGACGCGCCGCGGCTGACCGAGCGTGAGACCGAGGTGTTGCGGCTCGTGGCCAAGGGCGTCACGTACAAGGAGATCGCCGAACGACTCGTGCTCTCGCACCGCACGGTCCAGAACCACGTGCAGAACACTCTCGGCAAGTTGCAGTTGCACAGTCGCGTCGACCTCGTGCGGTACGCGATCGAGCGGGGGCTGGACGAGTAGGGTCACACGCCGTAGATGTCCAGCAGGTAGTGGCCGAGGACGGTCTGCGTGTGCAGGTCGAGGACCAGGACCAGGAAGACGTTCGGGGTCTCACAGTTCACCAGGACGTGCTGCAGGCCGCCGTTGGGCATCTGCCACGCGTAGTTGACGCTTCCCTCGCTGAAGTCGTGCCCGCCCAGGTCCTCCTCGGGGATCGCGTCGAAGTAGGGCCAGAAGTCGAAGGGCGGCTCGTCGTCCGGGCCGATCTGCGTCGGCTCGGGCTCCATCGTCGCCTTGTACTCAGCCTCGGTGAGCAACCGCATCCAGCCAGCATGCCCCGTCACACACCGGACAGGAAGATCCTGTTACTCAGACGGGGATGAGTAGGGCACCGGATACCCGCAACCACCTTGCGGCGTCATCCTGATCAGCATGATGACGTACCCGTGCCCGTTCTGCGGCGGCCAGGCCGACCTCGACGCCGGCTGCTCCGGCTGCGGTCGCCCGCCGTTCCCTGACGCCGCGGAGGTGGTGCGGCTGGGTGCCCGCGCCGGCGAGCTGCTCGTCGAGGTCGAGGCGGCCCGCGCGGAGCTCGACGAGGCACGCTCCAAGTACCAGGCGGCGGTCCAGCGGCTGAACGCGGTCCGCGCACAGCGCAACATGCTTGCGGCACGGGTCAGCCAGGCGGTGGAGATGGCGCGCCGGGCACTCTCCGAGGCGGCAGCGGCGTCGGTACGGCCGGCGCCCGCACCCCCGCAGCCGCCGGTCCGCCCCGTGCTCGTGCCGGGCCCGGGCGGTCCGGCGGTCCACGGGCCGGCCGCGGTGCCCCCGGGCGCGGCGCCGGCGGCGGAGGCCAGCCCCCGCACGGTGCAGAACCTGCTGTTCATCCTTGGTGGCCTGCTGCTCGGCAGCGCGGCGATCGTGTTCGCGGCCGTCGCGTGGGCGAGCTTCGGGGTGCTGGGCCGGGCCGCGATCCTGGCGACGGTCACGGTCGTCACCCTCGCGGTGCCGCCGCTCGCGCTGGCGCGGGGGCTGCGGTCCACGGCCGAGACGTTCGCCGCGCTGGGGCTGCTGCTCGTGCTGCTGGACGGCTACGCCGCCTGGTACGTCAACCTCGCCGGGCTCGCCGACACGACCACACCGAGAACGTACGCGGGGCTGGTCTTCGGGGTGACCGCCGTCGTCGCCGGCGGGTACGCGCTCGCAACCGGCTTGCGGGGTCCCCGTTTCGCGGCCCTCCTCGCGGCGCAGCCGGTGCTGCCGCTGCTGGCGGCCGACCGGTCCTTCGAGGCGACGGGCTGGACGCTCACGTTCGTCGCGGTGGCGGCGCTCGACGTGCTGCTCGCCCGGACGGTGGAGAAGGCCGCCTGGGTCGGCGCCGGGATCGCGGTCGCGGCCGCCGCGCCGCTGGGACTGCTCGCACTGTCCACCGTGGACGGCGTGACCGGCGCGCTGGGCGCCGGTGGGGCGATGCTGGCCCTGGCCGCGGTCATCGTCGCCGCCGGCCTCGCCCACCGGACCACCGCGCACGTCGGCACCGCGGTGGCGGTCGGTATCGTCGCGCTCGTCGCGGTGCGGATCCTCGCGGAGGTGCTGCCGGACCACCGGGCCATCGCGTTCGCGTGCGTGCCGGTGCTGCTCGCGCTCGCCGTGACCGTGCTGCCCGACCGGGTCCGCGCGGGTGCCCGGGTCGGCGCGTACGTCGTCGCCGGCACGACCGCGGTCCCCTACGCCTACGCCGCCCTGTTCGCCGCCGGCTCGGCCGTCGACGTGGCCCTGCCCGCCTGGCACGGCCCGGCGTCCACCCTGGCGCGGATCTTCTCCTGGCAGGTGGCGGCCGCTCTGGTGCCCGTCGCCGCGGCCGTCTTCGTCCTGACCCGGTCCCGCCTGGTGGTCTGGCCGACGCTGGTGCTGCTCGCGTTCGCCGTCCCGGGCACGTTCGACGCCCCGCTGCCGGTCGTGTCCGCGCTCGACTTCGCGGTCCTGGCGGCCCTCACGGTCACCGCCCTGCGCTGGTCCGCCCGGCCCGCGCCCGCGCCTGCGCCGGTAGTCGGACTCGCCGGCCCGTCGCCTGCAACACCCTTGCAGGGGCCGGCGCCCGTCGCCGACCGGGCGCGGACGGCAATTCCGGCCGGGTGGTGGGCGGCGACGGCGCTGCCGGTGGTGGCGGCGCACGCGGTCCTCGTCGGGCTGGACACGCCCCTGGCGACGCTGCTCACCATGGCCGGGTTGACGGTGATCTGCGCGGTCTTCGCGGCGCGGAGCGGGTCGGCCAGGTTCGCGGCGCCGGGCGTCACCATCGGGCTGGCGGGGTTGCCGCTGCTCGCGGCCGCCGCGGTCCGGCTCGCCACCAACGGTGAGGCGTGGTCGGTGCCGGCGCCGATGTTCGGCGCTGCGGGCGGTCTGGCGCTGGCGACGGTCCTGGCCACCGTGGCCCTGGGCAGGTTCGCCCGGACCCGGGACGGACTCGGAGCAACGCAGGGCACGTCCGCAGCGCCGCACGGCGGGATCGGTCCGGCGCAGGGCGGGTTCGGTCCGGCGCAGGGCGGGTTCGGTCCGGCGCAGGGCGGAACTGGGGCAGTTCAGGGCGGAATTGGCGCAGCGCAGGGCACGTCCGAGGCGCAGCGCGGCGGGATCGGTTCGGCGCATGGCGAGGTCGGCGCAGCGCAGAGCGGGATCGGCGCAGTTCAGGGGGCGCCCGAGGCCCCGTTCGGCGGGAACGGCGCGGGGCAGGGGACGGCCGGGGTGGGACCGGACGGGTCGGGTGGGGTCGGCTGGGCGGGGGTGCTCGGGGTCGCGCTCGGCGGGCTGGGGGTGACGCTGGCCGCGGTCGGGTTGTCGGTGGCGGACGGGGGGCGGTTGCCGTTCGGGGTGTTCGCGGCCGGGGTGGTCCTCGCAGTGTGGTTCGCGGCGTCCGGCGCGGCCGGGTGGGGCCGGGGCCGCGACGGGGGTCCTGCCGCGGGAGGAGCGGCGGGCGCATGGTTGGTGACGGCGGTGCTTCCCGGGGTCGTCCCTGCGGCGGTCGTGCTGATCGCGGTGGTGCCGGCGGTGTTCGAGACGTTGGTGCGGCCGTACCGGTGGCTCGGGGCCGTCTGGCAGGGGGCGCCCGGCGGCGTGGGGCTGGATCCGGGCGGGCGTTGGTGGGCCGGGGAGGCGCAGGCGTTCGGGCCGGGGCCTGCCGCGGTGGCGCTCGGGCTGGTGGCGGTGCTGGCGGTCCTCGTCGCCCGGCGGACCCGGACGGCCGTGTGGACGCTCGCGGGGGCACCGCTCACCATGGCCGTTGTCCTGGGGTGCCTGGCTGTCGAGGCGCCGTGGCCGGTGGTGCCCGCGGTGACGCTCGCGGGCGGGCTCGGCACGGCGCTCGCCGCGGCGCTGGTCAGGCCCGGTGCGCGGGCGATGCGGGTGAACGTGGGGGCGTTCACGTGCTGGTTCACGGCCGGGGCCGGGTTCGCCGGGTGTCTCGCGACGAGACCGGCCACCCTTGCCGCTCTGGCGGCGGTGCTGGTGACGGGCGCGGTCGTCGGCGTGGCGGGGCGGACCGCAGCGGCAAGGACGGCCGGCTGGCTGGTCGGTGCGGTCAGCGCCGGCTGGCTGGCGTTCGCCTCGGCCCGCGCGGCGGAGCTGCCGTTGCGATGGGCCGGCTACTGGGTGCTGCTCGCGGCGGCCGCCGTCCTCGCGGCGTCGGTGGTCGTCCGCCGGCTGCGCCCGGCCGCAGCCGGCGTGCAGGACGGCGGCGCACAGGTCGTCCCTTGGCACGACGGCGCCGCACCGGCGGCCGCCCCGCATACGGGAGCCGCACCGGCACAGGCCACGCACGCATGGACCCCGCCCTCAGGGCCCGCGCACGAAGGGCCCGCGCAGGCAGGGGCCACACAAGCAGGGGCCGCACAGGCACAGGCCACGCACGAAGGGGCCGCGCAGGCAGGGATCGCGCAGACGGAAGCAGCGGCAGCGACAGGAGCAGCCGCCACGCACGTGGGTGCCGCGCAGACGGAAGCCATGCAACCGGCAGGAGCAGGCGCAGGCGCAGCGGCGGGAGCGGCGCAGGGCGGCTGGACCCAGGGCGGCGTCGGGCAGGTCCGGGACGGTCAGGGGCGGAACGCGCGGGCCCGGGAGGGGCTCGTGCTGGAGGTGGTCGCGCACGCCACGGCGGTGGTGGCGTTCCTGCTCACCAGCGGGGATCTCGCCGCGATGGCCGGGATCAGCAGCCTCTGGGGGCTCGCGCTCGGGCTGCGGGCGCTCGCCGGCGGCCCCAGGGTCGCGTTCGCGGGGGTGGCCGGGGCGGCGCAGCTGGTCGCGTACTGGTTGGTGCTGGCCTCGAACGAGGTGGCGCTGCTGGAGGCGTACACGCTGCCGGCGGGCGCGGTCGCGGCGGGCGTCGGCTGGTACGCGGCACGGAAGCGGGCGGCGGCGGGGCAGCAGCCGCTCGGGAGCTGGGTGGCGTTCGGGCCGGCGTTGTTCGCGGCGTTCGGGCCGAGCCTCGCGTCGGTGCTGGTGGTCGAGGGCGAACCCGTGCGCCGGCTGCTGCTCGGGGCCGGGGCGCTGGTCGTGGTCGTCGTGGGCGCGGTGCGGCGGCTCCAGGCGCCGGCCGTCACCGGCGGACTGGTGCTGACGGTCGTCGCGTTGCACGAGGTCGCCGTGTACTGGGACCTGCTCCCCCGGTGGGCCCCGCTCGCCGTGGCCGGGCTGGTCCTGGTGGCCCTCGCGACGACGTACGAGCGACGCATCCGCGACGTGCGACGCATCCGCGACGCGGTGAACC
The DNA here is from genome assembly GCF_040674675.1 of Dactylosporangium sp. NPDC049742. Taxonomy (NCBI): domain Bacteria; kingdom Bacillati; phylum Actinomycetota; class Actinomycetes; order Micromonosporales; family Micromonosporaceae; genus Dactylosporangium; species Dactylosporangium sp. NPDC049742. The sequence goes on from NZ_JBFANF010000050.1 coordinate 19,246, forward strand.
GGATGCGCTGAAACCTGGCGGACGGTCAGACGGTGACGATCGTCTGGGTGCGGCGGGCCTGGTCCGCCGCGCTCAGGATCCCGGTGATGAGCGCCGCGTAACGGACGTCGCACGGGTGCGGGGTGCCGGCGGCCGCGGCGATCAGGGCCGTGACCGCGTGCCCGAAGGCGTCGACGGGGGTGTCGTCGCCCCACGCGGGCAGCGTCAGGGCGCCGTGCTCGCCGAAGTACGAGAACCCGAACGACGTGGCGTCGGGGGCGGCGTCCAGGGTCAGCGACAGGGTGCTCGCGGCGCCGCTGTCGTGCCGGAGCAGGAGGTGCACGGTGTCGTGGGGCCCGTCGGCGGCGCTGAGGTCGACGACGGGGCCGAGCAGCGGCAGGATCACCGAGAGGGCGTGCGGGCCGAGGTCCCAGAGCCCGCCGTGCTCCTTGCGCCAGGTCGAGCCCGCATACGGGTTGCCGGGCTGGAAGATCGAGGCGTACATGGTGGCGTGCGCGGCGTACCAGCCGCCGAGCGCGGCGTTGTCCCGCAGGAACGCGTCGACCGCGGGGATGAAGCGGTTGGTGAAGAACACGACGGACGCGACCCCGGTCGCGTCGGCGGCCTCGACGACTGCGGCGGCGGACTCGACGGTCAAGGCGAGCGGCTTGTCGAGCAGCAGGTGCTTGCCGGCGCGGGCGGCCCGGGCGGCGAGGCTCGCCTGGATCTCGGGCGGGAGCGCGATCGCGACCGCGTCGACGTCGTCCAGGAGGGCGTCGACGTCGTCATACGCCTTGGCCCCGAAGGGCTCGGCGAGCGCGGCGGCCTTCGACGGGGAGCGGCCCCAGACGCCGGCGAGCGTGGCGCCGGGGTGCGCCGCCAGGGCCACCGCCTGTGTCTTCGCCGCCCAGTGTCCCGTGCCCAGCAAGCCGAATCGCATCGGGTCATTCTCCACGAGCGCCGCCCGCCGACGGCACGAGCCCCCGGGAAGGCCTTGTCAGTTGTGCCGGTCGATCCAGGTGTCGATGCGGGCCCACCACTCGTACAGCCAGTCGACCCGCTGCTCGTGACCGGCCGGCACCTCGGCGGCGTCGACGGACCACCAGCGCATGGTGATGGTCAGGTCCAGCGGCAGGTGCCGCCACACGTCGCCGACGGTGAGCAGCTTGTCGAGGCCGGTGTGCGCGACCCAGATGACCCCCGCCTCGGGAGCGGCGTCGAGGGCGGCGAGGGTCCCGCCGGGCCGGGGCGCGAGGACGTGCCGGAGGCGGGCGGCACGCTCGGCCATCGCGTGCAGGCCGAGGTCGCGCAGGCGCTGGATGGCGCGTTCGCGGCGGGTCGGGGTGAAGTTGCCGCCCTCGGGGAAGAGGACGAGGGCGTCGTTGTCGTCGAGGCCGGTGGCGAGCCGGGCGACGTGCGACGGGTCGCCGCCGCCGTCGATGAGGAACAGGTTGGGCAGCCGGTTGAGCATGACGTCGATGACGGGATCCCACTGCAGGGTGTGCTTGAGGACGATGCGCGGCTCCCGGTCGAACCAGTTCACCAGCGCGTGGATGAGCAGGAACGAGTCGCCCGGCCCGGCGTGCCGGCAGAAGACGAGCTCTGCCCGGCCCGGTGCCGCCACGTCCGGGTCCGTGCCCACGACCGCGACCTTGACGCCGAGCGCCCAGCGCGCCTGGTCGTACAACACGTGCAGGAACCGCCCGGTGAGGACGTAGTGCATCCGTTGGAACCGCGGGCCGCGCAGCTTCCAGCCGAACCCGCTGCCGACCCAGAGCCCGAACAGGACGACCAGCGCGACGGCCTCCAGCAGCAGGTAGACGGCGAGCATCCAGGTGACCCGCAGCGCGCGCAGCCGTCCGGACCCGAACGGTGCGGCCAGGGCCGCGACCAGCAGCCACACCGGCATCGTGGCCAGGACCGCGACGATGACCGCGAGGAACACCGGGGCCAGGACGACGCGGCGCAGCCAGCGGGGCGGCATCATGACGACAGGTACGCGCGCGTCGCCTCGTACGCGCGGTCGATGCGGGCCCGGGCCAGGGTCATGTTGCGGTAGGACAGCGGCGAGTCGTCGCGTGCAGAGCCGCCGCCGGTGGGCAGGACGTGGACGGTGACGCCGGGCGGCGCCTCGGCCACCTCGCGGGCGAAGCGGTGCCGGCGGGCGACCTCGAACGCGACCTGCGCGACCTCCCACGGCCGGCGCGGCGGGCGCAGCGGCCGTTCGATCCGGCCGACCTGCATGACGAACACGGTGCGGGCCCCCAGGGTGACGGCGCGGCCGACCGGCACGGAGTTGACGATCCCGCCGTCGATGAAGTGCTCGTCCCCGAGGTGGACGGGCGGCAGCAGGCCGGGCACGGCGGAGCTCGCCAGGACCGCCTCGACGAGGGGTCCCTTGTCGAACCAGTGCTCGGCGGCGCGTTCGATGCTGGCGGCGCAGCACTGGAAGGGCACCGGCAGGTCGTCGAAGGTGGTGTCGGCGCCGAGCTCGCGGGTCAGCAGCCGACGCAGCGGCGCCGGCGAGTGCAGGTGGGTCCGGCGGGCGAAGCGGCCCAGCTGGCGGGGCAGCGAGTCGCCGTAGACGGTGCGGGCCTCCGGCGACACCCACAGCTCGGTGAGGCGGTCGGCGACGCGCTCGTCCGGGGCGGCGGCGACGGCGGCGCCGTTGAACGCGCCGATGGAGGTGCCGACGACGAGGTCGGGGCGGATCCCGGCGTGCAGCAGGGCCCGGGCCATGCCGACCTCGACCGCGCCGAGGACGCCGCCGCCGCCGAAGACGAACCCGACAGGACCAGGGAACCGCACGCCTCCGAACGTAACGCGAAGGCGCGGACGGCGCAGAAGTCACGAAGGCGCAGAAGCTACAAAAGGCGCAGAAGCCATGAACCGGTCAGGCGCGGCTGTGCACGTACCGCGGCGGCGCCGTGCTCGTGGCGGTCGCGGGGCGGCTGCCGTTCGGCTGCCCGGTCGGGCGCGGCCCGCCGCCGCCACCGCCGTCCTCGCCCGGGGGCGGGGGCGGTGGCCGGTCGCCGTCGAACCCCCCGGGCGGCCCGCCTTCCGGGGGGACGGTGGCGGCCGGGCGGCTGCCGCTCTCCGGCGCCGGGACCAGGTCCGTGATCGGCGGCAGGCTGGCGCCGCGCCTGAGGTCGGCGTACCGGGGGTCGCAGGCGACGTCGTTGACGGTGAAGCTCGTCGCCATCGGCATGACCCCGCCGGCGCCGTTCATGCCGATGGTGAGCGCCTTGCCGGGCGGGATGGCATACGCGCCGGTGATCCGCACCCCGCCGCCGACCCGCTCCCAGCTGGCGAGGCTGCCGTCGATCTGCGTGATCTCCTGCCCGCCGGGGAGCAGGAAGTGCAGCCGCCACGGGTCGGCGGGCCGGTTGCCGGAGTTGGCGATGGTGATCCGGGCGGCGAAGCCCTTGTCGACGTTCTCGGCCGGCTCGGGCCGGCTGGAGTAGTCGACGCTGCACGCGGGGCGGGGCGCCCACGGCTTCCAGATGGCGAGCACGCCGGCGCCGACGGCGAGGACCACGGCGAACACCGACCCGGCGAGGGCGCGGCGGCTGCGGCGCCGGGCGGCGCGGCGGTTGCGCGGGACCGTCACCTCCCGGCCGAAGGTCGGCTCGGGCGCCTCCCAGTTCCGCGGGACCGGGGCCGGGGTGACGGGGGCGTGGACCTCCTGCGTGGAGGAGCCGTCCTCCCCGGGTAGGACGACGTGGATGCCGGTGGCGGCGGCGAGGGTGCTGGCGACGTACGCCGCGGGTGGCCGCGTGTCGGGGTCCTTGGCGAGGCACTGCCCGACGAGCTGGGCGATGCCGGCCGGCAGGCCGGGGATGTCCGGCAGCGGGTGCGGCGGCTCGTACACGTGGTTGGCGATCATCTGCGTCGGCGTGTCCGCGTGCCACGGCAGTCGGTCGGTGAGGCACCGGTAGACGAGCAGGCCGACGGTGTAGACGTCGGTCGCGGGGATGACGCCGCCGCCGAGGAGCCGCTCCGGTGCGAGATAGGCGGGTGTACCGAAGACGGTGCCATCCTCGTCGTCGGGGTCGAACGAGCCGGTGAGCCCGGCGACGCCGAAGTCGAGGATCTTCGCGCCGGCGGCGGTGAGCATGATGTTGCTGGGTTTGATGTCGCGGTGCACGACGTGGCGCTCGTGCGCGGCGGCGAGCCCGGCGGCGACCTGGGCGCAGATCTGGGTGGCGCGGCGCCACGACATCGGCCCGCCACGCAGCCGGTTGGACAGCAGCTCGCCCTCGAGGAGCTCCATGACGACGTACGGGCGGCGGCCGTGCCGGCCCGCGGCGAGGTCACCGGCCTCGCCGTAGTCGTGCACGGCGGTGATGTTGGGGTGCTGGAGGCGGGCGACGGCCTGCGCCTCGGCCCGGATGCGCTCCCGGTTGCCGGGTTTGTTGGCGAGCTCCTCGGCGAGCAGCTTGATCGCCACGTCGCGGTCGAGCACGAGGTCCTGGGCCCGCCAGACGACCGCCATGCCCCCGGTCCCGACCGGCGCGATCAGCCGGTACCTGTTACCGAGGACCTCGTCAGCCGTCCCGCTCACCCAACCGCCGTCCTGATCGATTCCGGTCGCTGTACCCCCAGGAACCCTAATCGCCATCCGGCTGCGGCGCGAGACCCCATATGCGAACAGCCCCGGCAAACTTCTCGCCGGGGCCGTTCAGAAATGCGACTCAGATCGTCAGAAGGTTGCCGTCCGGCACGACGATCTGCGGCCGTCCGTGTTCCAGCACCGCGGCGGCCTGCCTCGCGGCGAAGCCGGGCGCCTCGGTGATGGCGGTGCGGTACACGTCGGCGGTGTTGGCCGCGATCGTGGACCAGCCGTACTTCTGGCCGACCATCGTCCGGGCCTTCTGGGCGACCCTGCGGGCGAAGGGCTCGTCGTCCAGCAGGGTGCCGACGGACGCGGCGAGCGCGTCCGGGGTCTTCGCCGGGAAGGTCACGCCGGTCTCACCGGGCTGGACGATCTCGGCGAGGCCGCCGGTCGCCGCGACGGCGAGGGGCGCGCCGGCGGAGGCACCCTCGAGCGCCACCATGCCGAACGGCTCGTAGATGCTCGGCACGACGAGCGCGTCGGTGGCGGCCATGAGCGCGGGCAGCTCGCCCTCCCCCATGAAGCCGGCGAAGCTGACAGCGCGTTGCAGCCGCAGCCGCCGCACGTCCTCCTGGAGTTCTGCCCGGTGGGGGCCGTCGCCGGCGATGACGACCCGCAGGCCGTTGTGCCGGGCGCGCAGCTCGGGCAGGGCGGCGATGAGGTCCTGCACGCCCTTCTCGTACACCAGGCGGCCGGCGTAGCCGAGGAGGGGGCCTTCACCGGCGAAGCGGGCGCGGGCGGCGTTGACGGCGCGGGACGGCGCCTTCCAGACGCTGGAGTCGACGCCGTTGGCGACGACGGAGACGCGGGCGGGCGCCAGGTCCAGCAGCCGGGTCACCTCCCAGCGCATGTACTCGGAGCAGACCACCACCCGGCAGGCCTCGTGGCCGAGCCACCACTCGACGGAGTGGATGCACTTGTTCATCTCGTCGGGCAGCCAGCCCTGGTGCCGGCCGGCCTCGGTGGCGTGGATGGTCGCGACCAGCGGCAGGTCGAGGCACTCCTTGAGGGTCACGGCGGTGTGCGTGACCAGCCAGTCGTGGGCGTGGATCAGGTCGTACTCCCCGGTGGCCGCGGCGCGCAGGGCGGCCCGGGTCAGGGTGTGGTTGAAGGCCATCGTCCACGCCAGCAGCGTGGAGGTCGCCAGGGGGAACAGCGGCGGGTCCTCCGCCGCGCGGACGACCCGGACGCCCTCGGAGTACTCCTCCAGGGGAGCGCCGGGCGCGTGCCGGGTCACGACGGTGACCTCGTGGCCCGCCGTCACCAGCGAGGTGGCGAGGGCGTGCACGTGCCTTCCCAGCCCGCCGACGACGACGGGTGGGTACTCCCACGAGAGCATCAGAATTCTCATCGGTGTCGCCGCTTTGCCGATGGTCTGGTCCACGTGGCCGCCCCCACAGTTGAGTTGTCGATCAAAACGCCCGCCCAGGTACCCACGCGCGCCAACGCTGACACACGCAAATCGGTCTCGCGTGTGACGCGGTGGGTGGGCTTGAGACTCATCCTGCCGGGCGAGGGTTACCAGGGAGGCAAATCTCATTTCTAGGGTGTAACGGTCAACCGACATTCCGTCGGACGCGCAGGCTCTCCGCGACCGACCAGGCCTGGAACGGGCATCCTGTCGCCCGGTGCGGCGCCTGGCCGTCGGCGGTCTCGCTGACCGATCCGACGCCCCATTCGTACAGGTGCGCCTCGATTCCGGCCAGCAGCTCCCGGTCGTCGCCCCCCGGAGCGTGCCGGACCGCGTCGACGTACGGGCCGATCAGCCAGGGCCACACGGTCCCCTGGTGGTAGGCGCGGTCCCGGTCGCCGGGCGACCCGCGGTGCGCGCCGGTGAAGGCCGGGTCGTCCGCCGCCAGGGAGCGCGGCCCGAGCGGCGTGAGCAGGTCGGACAGCCGCACCGGCACGGGCGTGCCGCGCAGCGGGGCGTGCGGCAGGCTCCAGGCGAGGAGCTGGTTGGGGCGGGTCGACGGGTCGTCGCCGCCGGGGCCGTCGACCACGTCGAACAGGGGCGCCGCGTCCTGCCCGCCCGCGGGGTCCGGGATCCTGAAGCGGGCCCCGAAGCTGACCGTGGCCTGCTCGCGGAGCCGGCGCAGCCCGGTGGCGTCGCCGCCGAGCCGCTCCTTGAGCCCGGCGACGGCGGCGAGCCCGTTGATCCACAGCGCGTTCACCTCGACCGGCTTGCCGGCCCGCGGCGTGACGGGGACGCCGTCGACGCGGGCGTCCATCCAGGTGAGCGCGACGCCGGGGGCACCCTGCGTGACGAGGCCGTCGGCGGGGTCGACCCGGATGCCGTAGCGGGTGCCGGCGACGTGCGCGGCGACGACCTGCTCCAGGCCCGGCAGGATCTCCCGGGCCAGGTCCTCGTCGCCGGTGGCGGTGACGTGCCGCTCCACGGCGTGCAGGAACCACAGGGTGCCGTCGACGGTGTTGTACTCCGTCTGCCCGGTGTCGGCGGTGTTGGCGAGCATGCCCTCGGACAAGGTAGCGGCGTAGGCGCGCAGCAGCTCGCGGCCCTCGTCGCACCAGCCGGTCGCCAGGAACAGCCCCTCGTAGCTGGTCATCGTGTCGCGGCCCCAGGTGCCGAACCACGGGTACCCGGCGACGACGTCCGGCGCGCCCTGCGCACCGGCGACGACGAACGCGTCGGCCGCCAGTACCAGAGCGGCATCCACCGCATCGGAAGCGTCGTGCACCAGGGCGCGGTTGCGCTCCTCCGCACGGAGGATGATCCGCTGTGCGCCGCGGGGCTGGCCGTCGCCGGCCCACGCCTCGACCTCGAGGGCCTCGCCGGTGCGCAGCTCGGCGCGGAACTGGCCGGCGAACCAGAGGTCCTCGGCCGCGTTGAGCCCGCGGGCGGCCTCCTCGCGGGCATAGGCACCCCGGTACCACTGACCGCCCGCCTCCCAGGAAGGGCCGTGCAGCCGGAACGCGCGCTCGACCACGGCACCGTCGCCGGAGGACGCGACGACCGGCGGCGGACCGGCGGCTCCCCGCTCGCCATGGGCGTCGCGCCACGTGACGAGCGCCTTGAGTGTCAGTGTGACCGGGCCCGGCGCGCTCAGCAGCCGGTGCACGACGCCGACGTGCGGACTGCCGTGGACCATGGCGAGACCGCGCTCCAGGACGACCGGCCCGATCCGCCAGCGCCACCGCGGCAGGCCGTCGACGAGCTCGAAGCGCTCCAGGAGGGTGTGGCCCTCGGGGCTGACGACGCCGCCGTCCCACTCGTGCGTGGCGAGCGACACAGTTGCGCCGGACGGCAGCGTCAGGACAGGGTCGAGCGCGGCGAGGCCGAGGTGCCGCCGGGCCGGCTGCCCGGGCTCGGCGACCACGAGAATGCCGTGGTACCTGCGGGTTCGCAGTCCGGAGACGGTGCCCATCGCATAGCCGCCGGTACCGTCAGGAACCAGCCACTCACGCTCCGCTCCTACCGACAAATCACCGCATACCTGCGCACCGAACACCACCATGGGCACAATCTTGGTGGCAAGGAGTGGCATGACGCGAGTGACTCGCGACAGGATTATTGATCAAGGCAAGATTGGTGGACTGACAAAAGCCACAAACGCAACACGAGGACCGCGCTCAACTTGAGCGAAACATCTGCGACGGAGAATGACTTCGTGATCGAGGACGATGGGAACGCCGAACGCCGACGCCTCGCTGAGGCCGACAGCGGGGAGCGCCCATGGCGGGGCTGGGGGCCCTACCTGTCCGAGCGTGCCTGGGGCACGGTCCGGGAGGACTACAGCCCGCACGGCACGGCCTGGGACTACTTCCCGCACGACCAGGCCCGCTCCCGCGCGTACCGGTGGAACGAGGACGGGATGGCGGGCATCTGCGACGACCGCCAGACGTTCTGCTTCGCCCTCGGCCTGTGGAACGGCAAGGACCCGATCCTCAAGGAGCGGATGTTCGGTCTTGGCGGTGACCTCGGCAACCACGGCGAGGACGTCAAGGACTACTGGTGGTATCTGGACTCCACGCCCACCCACTCGTGGATGAAGTGGCGCTACCACTACCCGCAGCAGACGTTCCCCTACGACGACCTGGTCGCCGAGAACTGCCGCCGCGGGCGTAACGAGCCCGAGTACGAGCTGGTCGACACCGGCATCTTCGACGAGGACCGCTACTGGGCCGTCGAGGTCGACTACGCCAAGGCCGGCCCGACCGACATGTGCGTCCGGATCACGGTCAAGAACATGGGGCCCGAGCCGGCGAGCCTGCACCTGCTGCCGACCCTGTGGTTCCGCAACACGTGGGCGTGGGGGCTGCCCGGCCGCGACTACGAGCCGGAGATCCGCGTCAAGGACAACGGCCTGCTGGCCGAGCACCGGCTGCTGGGCCGCCTCGCGCTCACCGGCGACGGCGCACCCCGGCCGCTGTTCTGCAACAACGAGACCAACGGCGACCGCATCTGGGGCAAACCGGGCCGCGAGTACCCGAAGGACGGCATCAACGACCACATCCTGCACGGCAAGGACACGGTCAACCCCGACCTCGTCGGCACCAAGGCGGCGCTGCACTACCTGATCTCCGTGCCCGCGGGCGGCACGCACGAGATCCGGCTGCGGCTCAACCTCAACGCGCCCGGCGCGAAGGATCTCGCCCCCGCCGACCTGCGCGCCGACTTCGACATGACCATGTCCCGGCGGCTGGCCGAGGCCGACGCCTACTTCGCCGACCTCGTGCCGCCGACCGCCACCCCGGAGGAGGCGATGATCGTCCGGCAGGGCGTCGCCGGCCTGATGTGGGGCAAGCAGTTCTTCCACTTCGACGTCGCGCGCTGGCTGGAGGGCGACCCCGTCTCCGAGCCGCCGCCGGACAGCCGCCGCCACGGCCGCAACAGCCACTGGTGGCACATGAACAGCTGCGACGTGCTGTCGATGCCGGACCCGTGGGAGTACCCGTGGTACGCCGCGTGGGACCTGGCGTTCCACTGCGTGGCGATCGCCCGCGTCGACCCCGGCTTCGCCAAGGACCAGCTGCTACTGCTCCTGCGGGAGTGGTACATGCATCCCAACGGGCAGATCCCGGCGTACGAGTGGGCGTTCGGCGACGTGAACCCGCCCGTGCACGCGTGGGCGGCGCTGCGCGTCTTCGCGATCGACGGCTCCAAGGACTTCGACTTCCTCGCCCGCGTCCTGCACAAGCTGCTGCTCAACTTCACCTGGTGGGTCAACCGCAAGGACGCCGAGGGCAACAACGTCTTCGAGGGCGGCTTCCTCGGCCTGGACAACGTCGGCCCGTTCGACCGGTCCGCGGCGCTGCCCGTCGGCGGCCGCCTGGAGCAGTCCGACGGCACGGCGTGGATGGCGATGTACGCGCTGAACATGCTCGACATGTCGCTGGCGCTCGCGGTGCACGACCGGGTCTACGAGGACATCGCCGCCAAGTTCCTCGAGCACTTCGCGTACATCGCCGACGCCGCCTACGAGTTCGGCCTCTGGGACGAGGAGGAGGCCTTCTTCTACGACGTGCTGCGCACCGCCGACGGGCAGCGCATCCCGCTGAAGGTCCGCTCCGTCGTCGGCCTGCTCCCGCTCACGGCGACCACCATCATCGGCTCCTCCACGCTGCGCCGCCTGCCCGACGTCGCGGCCCGCCTGCGCTGGTTCCTCACCAACAAGCCCGAGTACGGCGACGTCGTCGGCGCGAAGAAGAGCCGCGGCGGGCAGCAGCTGCGCCTGCTGTCGATGGTCGGGCCCGACCAGCTGATCCGCATCCTGCAGCGGATGCTCGACGAGGAGGAGTTCCTCTCCCCGTACGGGCTGCGGACGCTGTCGCGCGCCCACAAGGACGAGCCGTTCACCGTGCACATCGGCGAGGCGGACTACACCGTCGGCTACGAGCCCGCCGAGTCGACCAGCGGCCTCTTCGGCGGCAACTCCAACTGGCGCGGGCCGATCTGGTTCCCGGTCAACTACATCCTGATCGAGGCGATCCGCCGCTTCTCCGAGTTCTTCGGCGACGACCTGCAGGTGGAGTACCCGGCGGGCAGCGGCAAGATGGCCACCCTCGCCGCGGTCGCCGACGACCTGTCGCGGCGCCTGGTCAACATCTTCCGCGACGACGACACCGGCCGCCGGCCCGTCTTCGGCGACGTCCCGCTGTTCCAGAACGACTCCGCCTGGCACGACCTGCTGCTGTACTACGAGTACTTCCACGGCGACACGGGGGCGGGGCTCGGGGCGGCGCACCAGACGGGGTGGACCGCGCTGGTCCTCGACCTGATCCTGACCCTGCACGCGCCGCCGCGCCCCCGCGCCACCGACTACTGAGCGGCCCTCAGGAGGGCACGCCGCAGACCTTCCAGGCGTCGCCCTCCTCGACGAGGGTGAAGACGTACCGTTTGGTCGAGCCCTCGGCGTACGTCACGTCCATCGTGATGTCCGCCGAGGTCTTGCCGTTGCTGTTCCGGACGAACGTGCCCACGACCTTGTGGCTCTGGATCTTCGGCTGCCGGCCCAGGGCCGCGACGTAGTCGTCCTGCGTGTGGTTGCCGCGCGTCTCGGCGCACGCCAGCCCGTACGCGGCGGCGAAGTCCCCGGACTCGAGGGCGCCGACGTAGGCCTCGGCGGCCGCCCGCGCCGCCGACGTCGAGTCGGCCACCTTGTTGAAGAGGAAGTAGGCGCCGACGCCGCCACCGCCGCAGCACAGCACGGCGAGCACGCCTACGACGATCAGCACGGTGCGCAGGGTGGAGTTCCTGCGCGGCGGCGGCTGGGGCACCGTGTACTCGAACTGCATGGCCATGGACGATCACGGTAGAGCAGCGGCGCGGCGCCGTGTATCCCCGCCGCGGTCAGAAGAGCCTGGCGCGGTGGCGCTCCAGGTAGGCCTCGACGTGCTCGGCGTGGTCGGGGCGGCTGAGCAGGTAACCCTGGCCCAGGCGGCAGCCCGCGGCCCGGACGACGTCCACGTGGGACTCGGTCTCCAGGCCGCACGCGACGACGTCGACCCCCAGGCGGCGGGCGAGGCCGACGACGACGTCGACGATCGGGGTGGCCGGGGCGCGCTGGCCGGCGGGCTCGCTGAACAGCACCTGGTCGATCTTCAGGACGTCGACGGGGAGGCGGCGCAGGTGGGCGAGGGCGGTCGGGCCGGTGCCGAAGTGGTCGATCGCGGTGCGGACGCCGAGGGCGCGCAGGCCGGCGAGCTGCTCGACGGCGCCGGCGTCGTCGGGCAGGGCGGCCTCGGCGACCTCGATGATCAAGGACTCGGCGGGGACGCAGTGGGTGTCGACGGCGGTGGCGACGGTGGCCAGCCAGCCGGGAGCGGCGAGCTGGCGGGCCGAGGCGTTGACGGACATCCACAGGTCGCGGCCGTCGGCGCGCCAGCGGGACAGCTGCCGGCACGCCTGGTGCAGGGCCCACTCGCCCAGCTCGTCGGCGAGGCCGAGCTCCTCGGCGACGGGCAGGAACTCGTGCGGCGGGACGGCGCCGAGCCGGGGGTGCCGCCAGCGCAGCAGCGCCTCGGCGCCGACCGGGAGGCGGGAGCCGAGGTCGACGACGGGCTGGAAGACGAGGTCGAGCTCGCCGCGGCCGACGACGCCGGGCAGCTGCTGCTCCAGGTCGGTGCGGCGGACGAGGGCGGCCTCGAAGGACTCGTCGTAGCACTCGACCCGGCCGCCGTCGCGGCCGCGGGACAGCTGGCGGGCGCGGCGGCGGGCGATGTCGGCGCGGCGCAGGACGTCCTCGGCACCGGCCGCGCCGCGCGGGTGGCCCGCGCCGCGCAGGTCGGTGACGCCGACGTCGGCGGTGAGGTGGACGGTGTGGCCGGGCAGGTGGAACGGCTCGGCGAAGGCGGTGGCGACGCGGGTGGCGAGCGCGAACGCGTGCACGAGCGGCGCGCCGGTGAGCACGGCGAAGCCGGCGCCGGCGAGGCGGGCGGGCAGGTCCTCCGGGCCGACGGCGGCGCGCAGCCGGCGGGCGGCCTCGATGAGCACCGCGTCGGCGACGGTCGGGCCGTGCAGGTCGGCGACGCTCTCGAAGCGGTCGAGCTCGGCGACGAGCACGCAGCCCGCCTCGGCCGCCGGGGCGCGGTGGGCCTCGGCGACGGCGGCGAGGAACCTGCGCCGGTTGGCGAGCCTGGTCTGGTCGTCGGTCCAGGTGGCCTCGTCGAGGCTGCGCTGCAGCTGGGCCCGGTCGCCGACGTCGCGGACGTGGACGACGACGCCGGCGACCTCGGGTGCGGCGCGCTGGTCGCTGATGGTCGACTCGGTGTCGCGCCAGTGGCCGAACCCGTCGCGCAGCCGGGCCTGCAGCAGCACGTGCTGGCGGCCGGCGAGGACGGCCCGCAGCGCGTCGCCGGCCGGCCCCGCGTCGGCGGGGTGCAGCAGGTCGGTGAGCGGGCGGCCGAGGACGTCCTGGTCGGAGAGGCCGAACTGGCGGGCCGCGGCCGGTGACTGCCACCGCACGACGAGCTCGGCGTCCAGGACGATGGCGACGTCGGTGGAGCCGGCGACGAGCGCCCGGAAGTGCGCCTCCCGGGTGGCGAGGGTCCGCGCGTACCGCCGGATGTCGCGGGCCGCGAGTCCCTCCCGGCACGCGACGGCGACCGCCGCGACGACGCCGAGACCGACGGCCACGGGGTCGAACCGGCCGCCGGTGAGCAGGTGCGTCACGGACACCGCGACGGCGAGCAGGGCCGGCCCGATGAGCAGCGGATAGCCGGCGAGGGTGCCACCGGCGTCGGCGGCGTGCGGGCGGGTCGGCGCGTCGTCGGCGCGGCGGGCGCCGGCGAGGATCAGGAACGGCCCGGCGACGAGCGCGAGCCCGGCGACGGCGAGGCCGGCGGAGACCCAGCCGGCGCCGGGGCCGAACGGCTCGCCGGGGCCGCGCAGCTCGGCGAGCAGGACGGTGAAGAGGCCGAGCCCGACGATCGACAGCGCGGACCCGCCGGCGCAGGCGAGGGCGGCGGGACGGTGCCGGACGGCGCGCAGCCCGGTGACGACGGCGACGGAGACCGAGACGCAGCAGGTGACCGCGACGGCGAGGGGCAGCGGCCCGGTGAGGACGGAGGTGGCGGCGGCGAGGACCCAGACGCTGTAGCACAGGGTGACGCCGATGCCGGCGCCGTCGAGGAGGCGGCGCAGCCGGGCGCGGACCGTGGGGGCCGTGCCGGGCAGCAGGAGCAGGCCGAGCAGGAACGTGGGCGCGGCGACGAGCGTGGTGACGGCGGCGGCGACGCCGGGCGCGGCGGTGGACGTGCTCAGCGCGACGAACCCGGTGACGGCCACGCCGACGCCGGTGAACAGGGCGCCCATGCCGAGGAACCCGGCGCCGCGGCACGGGCCGAAGTCGCTGCGACCGTGGTGGATGTGCAGCGCGAGGCGGATCAGCGACACGGCGTGGACGAGCGAGGCCACGATGACGCCGGCGGCGACGGCGCCGAAGGACAGCACCGGACCTGCGGAGGCCGCGGCACTGAACGCGGCGACCGCGGTGACCAGGACGAGCCAGAACATGCGCGGGTTGCTGACCACGGTCGTGTCGCTTTCGCGAGAGGGCGAGCACTGGGGGATTCGTGCTCAAACCGGTCAACGATCCGGGCCGCCCGAGGTTATCGGTGGGTTGTGACAATGTCCTGGACGGCGGCGAGCCGGGCCCGGCGCTGCTCGTCGGTGACCGTGCCGCGGGTCAGCTCGTCGAGCAGCAGCCCGTCGATGAGGGCGATCGCGAGCCGGGCGCGGTCCTGCGAGCCGAAGAGCTCCTCCGCCCGCTGCACGAACCCGCCGGCCAGGTCGGCCGCCGAGGGGCCGAGCTCGGCCCGGGCCTGCGGGTCGAGCATGAGCATGAAGCGGGCCCGGGTGCGGGCCGCGTCGCCGAGCACCCAGCCGCGCAGCACCGCCGGAAGGTCCGCGCCGGACGCGTCGGCGAGGTCCAGGGCCGCGATGCGGGTCAGGGCGGCGGTCAGCAGGGCGGCGCGGCTCGGGAAGTGGTAGCCGCAGGTGCCCTGGGGCAGGCCGGCGGTGGTGTCGACGGCCCGGTGGGTCAGCGCCCGGACCCCGCCGGTGCCGAGCACCTCGATCGCGGCGTCGGCCAGGAGCGTCTTGCGATCCGCGTCACGAACGTTCACACGGCGATGCTACAGGTGTAGCGTCGAGTCACTACACCTGTAGCAACTCCAAGGAATGTCGGAAGGGGACGGCCATGCGCGCGATCGTGGTGGGCGGCGGTATCGGCGGGCTGGCGACCGCCCGCGGGCTCGGGCGGCAGGGCTGGGACGTCACGGTGCTCGAGCGGCGGCCGGACCTGTCCCAGGTCGGTGCCGGCATCTCCCTGTGGCCCAACGCGATGCGGGCGCTGCACCACCTCGGCGTCGGCGACGCCGTCGAGCGGGCCGGCGGGCGGGTCCACGGCGGCGGGCTGCGCGCCTGGGACGGCCGCCAGCTCAGCCGGGTCCGGCTGCCCGAGCCGCCGGTCGTGCTGCACCGCGCCGACCTGCACGAGATCCTCCTCGACGGCCTGCCGGCGACCGTCCACACGGGACAGCACGTCACCGGGGTCGCCGGCGTCGAGGCCCTGGACGCGGACCTGGTTGTCGGCGCCGACGGCATCGGCAGCGCGGTCCGCGCCGCGTACGCCCCGCAGGTCCGCATCCGCGACAGCGGCCAGGTGTCGTGGCGGGCCGTCGTCCGGGGCGACGTCGACGGCGGCGGCGAGACCACCGGGCCGAAGGGCTGGCGCTTCGGGTACGCGCCGACCGGTCCGGGCACCGTCTACTGGTACGCCGCCGCGCCCGGCCCGCCGCGCACCGGCTCACCGGCCGAGCAGCTCGCCGAGCTCACCGGCGCCCTGGCCGGCTGGCACGACCCGATCCCCCGTCTGCTCGCCGCGACCGCCCCCGGCCAGCTGTCCCATCACCCGCTGCTCGACCTGCACCCGGTCGCCCCGATGCGCTTCGGCACCCGGGTGGCGCTGGTCGGCGACGCGGCGCACGCCATGACACCCAACCTCGGTCAGGGCGCCTGCCAGGCCCTGGAGGACGCCGTGACGCTGGCGCTCCTGCTGCCGAAGGGTGCTCCCGTCTCCGTCGCGCTCGAGGTGTACGACCGGCAGCGCCGCCCCCGGGTGGCCGCCGTCGCACGGCGGTCGTGGCAGGTCGGCCGGCTCGCCGGGGCGCGCGGCAGGCTCACCGGCGCGATGGTGCGGACCCTGTTCCGGCTGACCCCGGACCGCGTGACCGTGGCCGCCGCCGAGCGGGTCGCCGCGTGGACCCCGGACGACGTCCGGATCCCGGCGGCGGTCAGGCCGGCAGCCGCGCGCCGTTGACCTCGTCGCGGCCGAGCCACGTCCGCAGCCGGTGCCGCAGGCCCTTCCGCTCGGGCACGTCGTCGCCCACGATGTCGCCGACGACCGCGGTGATGTTGTCCGGTCCGCCGCCGCGCATCGCGAGGTCGACGAGCCGGTCGGCGCACTCGCCGGCGTCGTCGTACTCGCGCAGGACCTCCTCGATCGTCTCGGCCCGCAGCACGCCCGACAGGCCGTCGCTGCACAGCAGGTACCGGTCGCCGGCCCGCGCCGGGACCACCGAGTAGACCGGGTCGGTCGGCTGGCCCTGCAGGACCCGGCTGACCAGGGACCGCTGCGGGTGGGTCGCGGCCTCGTCGAGCGTGATGCGGCCCTCGTCGACGAGCATCTGCACGTAGGTGTCGTCGCGGGTCACCTGCGAGAACTCCTCGCCGCGCAGCAGGTAGGCGCGGGAGTCGCCGATGTGGACGAGCCCGACCCGGTCGCCGGAGAACAGGATCGCGGTCAGGGTCGTGCCCATCCCCTGCTTCTCCGGGTCCGCCTCGACCTCGTCGCGGATGCGCCGGTTGGCGTCGGAGACGGCGGTGCGCAGGGCGGTCAGCAGGTCACTGCCGGCGAACTCCTCATCGAGCGGGGTCATCGCCTCGATCGCCAGCCGGCTGGCGACGTCGCCGGCGGCCATCCCGCCCATGCCGTCGGCAACGGCGAGCAGCCTGCCACCGGCGAACATCGAGTCCTGGTTGGTGCTGCGGACCATCCCGACCTCGGTCCGGGCGGCCCACTCCAGCGTCAGGGGGCGCGGCTGCGACTCTTCCATGCCCGCCAGCGTCCCCGATCGACACACACAGCGTCTGTACGCACTTGTGCGTATCGTGGCCGCATGCCCGCCACCCCGTTCATCGGACGAGCCGAGGAGCTCACCGAGATCACGGGTGCCTGGAAGGCCCTGAAGGCCCTGACCGGCCAGCCCGCCACGGGACGGCCGGCGTCCCCGGCGCCGTCCGCGCCCCGGGTCGTGCTGGTCACCGGCGAGGCGGGCAGCGGCAAGAGCAGGCTCGCCGCCGAGGCGCTCGACCGCCTGGACCCGCCGCCACCGGTCGTGCTGGCCGGCGCCGCCCGTACCCTCGGCGCGGCACCGCACGACTGGCTGGCGTCCGTCCTCAGTGGTCACCCCCTCGACGGCGGCGTGCCGGCCGAGCTCGCGCAGCGCTCCCCCGCCCCCGGCGGCGGCACCCGGCTGGCGCCCGCCGCGATGCTGCGCGCCGCCGTCGACGTGGTCCGCCGGCTGCTCGACGGGCGCTGCGGCGTCCTCGTCGTCGAGGACCTGCACGACCTCGACCCGGCCAGCCTCACGCTCATCGGCGAGCTCGCCGCGGCCGCCGCGCTGCCCGCGCTGCTGCTGGTGACGAGCCGGCCGCCGCAGGAGGCCGCGTTCGCGCCGGCCGCCGCCCGCACGCTGCGCCGGCTCGGCGGCGCGCCGTCGGTGGTCAGGGTGCACCTGGCGCCGTTCGACGCGCGCGAGACCGCCGAGCTGATCGAGGCGCACCGCGGTGCCGCGCCGCCGCCGGAGACGGTCCGGGCGATGCTGACCCGCACCGGCGGCAACCCCTTCTGGCTGACCGAGCTCCTCACCGCCCGCGGCGACCTGGCCGGCGCCGTCACCGCCCGCGGCGACCAGGCCGGGGCGACGCTGCCCGCGCACGTCGCCGGCCTGCTGGTCGAGCCCCTGGCGGGCGAGCCGGCGCTGGTCGGGCGGGTGGCCCGCGCCGCGGCGCTGCTCGGCGACCCGGTCGAGACCGACGTCCTCGTGCACGTCTGCGAGGGCGAGATCGAGCCCGCCCTGCGCCGCCTGCTGGACCTCGGGATGCTGGTCATCGCCCCCGACCTGGCCCCCGCGGGTCCGCTGCGCTTCCGGCACCCGCTGCTGCGGGACGCCCTGGCCGGCAGCGCGCTGCCGAGCGAGCGGGCCCGGGTGCACGGCCTGGCCCGGGCCCTCGCGGTCGAGCTGGGCGACGACGCCGCCCTGGCCAGGCATTCCGCGGCGCTGGGCCGTCTCGATGAGGCGTCTGCCGCTGCTGTACGGGGAGCGCACGCCAACCTGGCCGCCGGCCTGCCGGACGCCGCCCTGGACCTGGTCCACCTCGGCCTGCGCGCCCCCGACGCGGGCGTCCCGTCGGCGGCGAACCGCCGGGAGCTGCTCCGGGCGGGCGCGCTCGCCGCGTTCGTGGCGGGCCGGTTCACGGTCGCGGAGCGGCACGCCGAGGACTGGCTGCGCCGCGCGGCGGACCCCGCCGAGGTGTCCGACGCGCACCGGCTCCTCGCGGAGGTCCGCTGGTGCCTGGCCGACCGCGCCGGCCACGTCGCCTCGCTCGCCGACGCCCGCGCCACCCTCACCGCCGCCACGACCGACCGACCCGCCCCCGCCACGACCGGCCGCCCCGCCCCCGCCGCCGCGACCGACCGCCCAGCCGCCGCGACCGACCGCGCCACCGCCGTCACCGACCGCACCGCCGCCACGACCGACCGAGCCGCCGCCACGTCGGGCAAGGCCGCCGCCGCGTCGGGCCGGGCCGACCGCGCGGCCGAGCGCGTCGGCGCCGGCCTGGTCGCGGCCGAGGGAGTCGCGGCCGGGCGGCACCACAGCGGCCGGACGGCGGCTGGGGGAAGCGCGCCGGGGCAGGTCGGGGCGGACATGGGTGACGCCGGACGGGCCGGGAGCAGCGGAGGCGGCGACGGCTCGGGGGCGGCTCAGGGAAGCGCGCCGGAGCGCGCCGGGGCGGACGCGGGTGCCGCCGAGCAGGTCGGGGCGGAACGGGTCGGGGCGGAACGGGTCGGGGCGGAACGGGTCGGGGCGGAACGGGTCGGGGCGGAACGGGTCGGGGCGGAACGGGTCGGGGCGGACGTGGGTATCGCCGAGCGGGTCGGGGCGGACGCGGGTGCCGCCGAGCAGGTCGGGGCGGAACGGGTCGGGGCGGACGTGGGTATCGCCGAGCGGGCCGGGGCGGACGCGGGTGCCGCCGAGCGGATCGGGGCGGAACGGGTCGGGGCGGACGTGGGTATCGCCGAGCGGGCCGGGGGCAGTGGAGGCGGCGACGGCCGAGGGGTGGCTGACGGTACTGGAGCGGCTGACGCGGCGGGAGCGGCTGACGCGGGCTGGATCGGGCAGGCGTGGGCGCGGCAGCTGGCGGCGGAGGCGGCGAGTGCGCTGCGGACCAATGCGCCGGGTGTGGTCGTGCCCCTCGCTGAGGCGGCGATGGTGGCCGCGGAGCGCAGCGGGGAGAGCATCGCGTCGGCCGGGGTGACGCTGGGGACGGCGCTGTCGTTCGGGGGGTGGCGGGACCGGGGGGTGGCGCTGCTGCACGCGTGCCGGCAGATCGCCGAGCATGACCGGGACCCGGTGACCGTCGGCCGGGCCGTCAACAACCTCGTGGCGGTCGGCCTGCCGGGGCTCGGCGACGTGACGGGGCGGCGGTTGTTCGACGAGGCGATGGCCGCGATCGGCCGGGCCGGGCTGGAGTTCTGCGCGGGGCGCACGACCGCGCTCGGCATCGCGCACGCGCTGCGGACCGGGGACCTCGCCCGCGCCGAGGCGCTCACCTGGTCACGGCTGCCGATCGAGACGGATCCGCTGGAGCGGGTCAGGTTCGTGGCGACGGCGGGCCTCCTCGCGCTCGAGCGCGGCGACGACCCGCTCGCGGTGCGCCTCCTGGCCCGCGCCGACGGGGAGGGGCGCGACGTGGGCCTCGTCAGGGTGCTGCGGGTGGCCGTCGCGGCCCGCGGGGCACACCCCGCCGACCCGGCCCTGGCGCTCGCCGACTGCGTCGGCCGCTGCCGGCCCGCACGGCTGGTCGAGGCGGCCCGGTGGGCCCTGCACGGCGGCGTGCCGGCCGTGACGGTCGAGGACCTCGTCGGCGACGCGGTCGGCGCGGCGCCGCAGCTCCGGCTGCTCCTGGCCGTCGCGGCGGGCCGGGACGCCGCCGCGGTCGACCTCCTGCCGGCCGCCCTCCACCACGGCGCCCCGCCCACCCCGCACCCCGCCACCGCAACCGCCCTGCGCCCCCGAGCCGCCGCCCAGCACGGCGCCCCCGCCGCTGCGCACCCCGGCACCACGGTCACCCCGCACCCCGGCACCACGGTCACCCCGCAGCCCGGCGACGCGGCCACCCGGAACACCCGGAACACCCGAACCGCCGGGCGGCACGGCGGCCCTGCCGCGGCGGACCACGGTGGCGGCGCGACGGTCGCGGACCGGGGTGGCGTGGACGGCGGGTGGCGAGGTGGGGCGGATGTCGGGGTGGTGGAGGCCGCGCCGTACGACGCCGCGGTCCACACGGCCGTCGCGCACGCGCTGCTGCGGCTCGGGAGGGCCGCTGACGCGCGGCAGCACGTGGAGCGGGCGGTGGCGCTGCTCGTGCACTGGCCCGGCTGGCGGCTCACCGAGGCGGAGACGCTGCTGCACAGCCTGCGGGCCGGCGGCGACCTGACCGCGCGGGAGATCGAGGTGCTCGGCTGCCTCGCCGCCGGCATGTCCAACCAGCAGGTGGCCAGCTCCCTGGGCATCTCGGTCCGGACCGTCACGGTGCACGTGTCCAACCTGCTGCGCAAGACCGGTGCCGCGTCCCGCACCGAGGCCGCGATGTGGGCGGTCCGCCACCGCGTCGTCACACCCAGCTGAGGACCGGCTCGGCGCCGCGGCGGGCACGGCCGCCCGGTGCGGTCAGGCCGCCGACGCGGCGCGCCGCCCCGCCCGGCGGGGCCGGGTGACACGCCACCTGGCCGGTCAGGTCAGCGACGCGGCGAGCACGCCCACGGCGGCGTCGAGCTCCTGGTATGCGGCAGCGGTGGTGATGGAGCCCTCGCGCCGGCGGTCCACCAGCTGGTTGCGCAGCCGGTCGATGCGGGGCGCGGCGCCGACCGGGTTGATCATGATGTTGTTGACCTGATTCCGGATGTCGTCCACCACGTCGGAGCGGAGCTCCCCGGCGGCGGAACGGCGGTCGACGACGTCGAGGACCGCCTGCCCGGCCTGCTGCGGGGTGAGCCGGGACGGCACCGGAGTCGGGTTCGGCGACGGCGACGCCGCGGGCGCCCCGGACGACGGGCGGCCTTGCGGGGCCGCCTGCGTGGCGGTGCGGGTCGCCGCCGGTGGGGGCTGGACCGTGACGGGCGGCAGGATGGAGACGAAGATGCTGACCGTCGGGGCCGGCGACGCGGTCTGCTCGTCGTCGCGGTTGCGCCACACATAGGTGAGGCCCACCAGTACCAACGCCGCCAACGACACGGCGAGGACCGGCACCCAGCGGCGTCCGTGCCGCTGCGCCGACGACTCCAGGGTCGCGGCGACCTCGGCGGCGGTGGGTCGCTCGGTGGGGTCGGTGGTGAGGCAGCGCAGGCAGACGGCGGCGACCGCGGGTGGCAGGCCGGGCACGTTGAGCGCCGGGCGGTGGTCGGCGGCGACGGCCCGCTCGAGCTCCTCCCACGTGGCGGCCTGCACGGGCGGGTGCCCGGTGAGCATCTCGAACAGCAGGACGCCGAGGGCGTAGACGTCGGTGGAGCCGCTGGCGGGCGCGCCGACCAGCCGCTCCGGCGCGACGTAGGGCGGGGTGCCGAAGGTCAGCGTGTCGCGCTGGCCCACGTCGGCGGCGATGCCGAAGTCGAGCAGCTTGACGCCGTCGGTGGTGAGCATGACGTTCTCGGGGGTGACGTCGCGGTGCACGACGCCGCGGCGGTGGGCGGCGTGCAGCACGTCGGCGACGGTGGCGGCGACCGCGATCGCGTCCGTCCACGGCAGCGGGCCCTCGGCGAGCCGCCCGGCGAGGGAGGTGCCGTCGAGGAGCTGCATGACGACGTACGCGGCGATCCGGCCGTGCGTGGTGACGGTCTCGCCGTAGTCGTAGACGCCGATCGCGTTGGGGTGCTCGATCCGCGCGGCGGCGCGGGCCTCGCGGCGGATCCGGTCGCGCTGGCCGACGTCGGTGCCGATGGGACCGTCGAGGACCTTGACCGCGACGGTGCGCTCCAGGGTGCTGTCCCACGCGCGCCAGACGACGGACATGCCGCCCGCGCCGACGGGTTGTTTCAGGATGTACCGGCGGGCCAGGACATCGCCCTCCCGGAGCTGACCGTCGTGCATCACGTCGCTAGCTTGACGCCCGGACGACGAGCTCGGTCGGCAGCACCGGGCAGTCCTGCACAGCCTCTGAACCGCTCAGGAGCAGCGAGGCGGCGACCGCGCCGAGCTCGGAGACCGGCTGGCGCACGGTCGTGAGCGGCGGCGTGGTGTAGGAGGCGAGGGGCGCGTCGTCGAAGCCGACGACGGCGACGTCCTCGGGGACCCGGCGGCCGGCCTTGCGCAGGGCCTGCAGCGCGCCGGCGGCCATCGCGTCGGAGGCGACGAAGAGCGCGTCGAGGCGCGGCATGCGGTCCAGCAGCCAGGCGGCGGCGTGACCGCCGGATGCGGTGGTGAAATCGCCGTACGCCACGTGGGGCACCCTACCGGCCGCCTCCATCGCGCGGCGATAGCCGTCCAGGCGGTCCACGGCGGCGGGCGAGTCGGGCGGCCCGGCGATCGCGGCGATGGCCCGGCGGTGGCGCAGGATGAGGTGCTCGACGGCCTGGCGGGCGCCGTCGCGGTTGTCGACGTCGACGAACGGGATGTCGAGGCCGTCGGCGGGGCGGCCGGTGGCCCGCAGCGGCACCCGGGACGCGGCGAGGGAGACCGCGAGGGGGTGGCTGCTGTGCCCGCCGAGCAGCAGGACGCCGCCGACGCCGCCGGTCGTCAGGAACTGGGTCGCCGACGCGATCGTGCCCCGGGTCGCGGACATCGTCAGCATCGGGATGCCGTGGCGGGTCAGCTCCTCCTCGGCGCCGGCGAGCAGCCGGGCGGAAAAGGTGTCGTGGAACAGCCGGGCCGTGGGCTCGAAGACGAGCGCGGCGACGGGGAGCCGCTGCGGCAGCCGGTCGGGCCGGCGCGGCCCGCGGTGGCGGACGTAGCCGAGCTGGGCGATGGCGTCGTGCACCGACACCCGGGCCGAGGTGCTGACCCTGACCCGGCCGGTGAGGACACGGGACACGGTTGCCGCGGAGACCCCCGCGGCGGCGGCGACCTCGGTGACGGTTGGTGGCGATGGCTCGTCAGTCATCCCGTCTCCTGTGGGAGCGATTCCTGCGGCCAGCGTCAGCCACGGTTACCCGGATGTCAACTATGGGTTTCGATCGGCTGTGCGGTTCCTTTGGTACGCCGGACATATCCGGACTTATCACATCGACACGGGCTGTGTTAATCATCGCTGGGACTTCCGTGATCGGCAGCATCTAGGGAATAGTCGGCGATTGTGTCGGAGATCGAGCTTGGCCGCAGGGTGCTGGAGCGCTTCCTGCTGGTCCGCCCGATCGCCCGCGGCGGCATGTCGCTCGTCTACGAGGCCGTCGACCTGGAGCAGCTGCGCCCCGCCGCCGTGAAGGTCCTCGCGCCGACGTTCGCCAACAACGGCCGGGCCGTGCACTCGGCCCGCCGGGAGCCGCTGCTCATGCAGCGGATGCGGCACCCCACGGTGCCGAAGATCTTCGGGTACGGCGAGCTCGACACCGGCCGGGCGACGGTGCCCTGCGTCGCGATGGAGCTGCTCAACGGCGTACCGCTGACGAAACGCCTCGCCGAAGGGCCGCTGCCGTGGCAGCACGCGGTCGAGATCGCCGCGTCGGTCGCCGAGCTTCTCGCCGTCGCGCACCGCCGCGGCATCGCGCACCGCGACCTGACCGCCGACAACGTCATGCTGACCACCGCCGGGGTCAAGATCATCGACTTCGGGCTGGCGGTGCCGTTCGCGCACCCCGCGGCCTCACGCGTCGAGCACGCGCCGGCCTGGGACGTCTACGCGCTGGGCGTCCTGCTGTACCAGATGCTGACCGGCCGCTCGCCGCACGCGCCGGGCGCCAGGCTGCTGCAGCCGGTAGCCACCCCGGTCCTGCTCGCACCCGGGCTGCCACGCTCCGTAGCGGAGCTGTGCCGCCAGTGCATGGCCAAGCGCCCGGCCGACCGGCCCGAGAGTGCCAGCGTCGCCCTGGCGCTCTGGGCGGAGTTCGCAACCGACTGGCAACACCCCGCATCCTTCACTGAGAGCTACCGCACACGGTCCGACCACTCTGCGTAGCGGTCGAGTTTTGCCTGCGTAAACGCTCTGTCAGGTCGTTGGGCGGACTTGGTCCGCGCGAGCGTATCCGACCATGCTCACCCATTGTGATTGCCCCTCGGCGCCTCCAAGCTTCTGGAGGACAAGGTGCACGACGGTTGCCGGCAAGGAGCCGCCAAGCACCGCCGGAGAGATAGCCGAGGGGAAGCTGTCATGTCAGGTACGAAGGTCATCGGCGTCATCGGGGCCGGCGGATCCACCGCCGCCTCGCTGCCCGTCACCGGAAGCCCCGTCTTCGCCATCGTCGCCGCAGGTGTCGCGCTCGTCGTCACCGGTGCCCTGATGGTGCGGGCCTCCCGCTTCAACCGCAGCGCAGCCTGACGCATGACGGCGATCCTTCTGGTCGGCTTCGCGCTCCTGACGCTCTGGCCGGCGTACAACCTGGCGCTGGTGGCCTTCACCACCCGCGACTCGGCCACCGCCGGTCGCCGTCGCCGGCGCGACGCCATCGCGCCGAACGAGCACGAGCCGCTGACCTTCTGGATCGTCGTGCCCGCCCTCAACGAGGAACGGGTTGTCGGCCGGACCGTCGGCGCCGCGCTGGCGCTGCAGGGCCCGGCAGGCACGCGCACCAGGGTGATGGTGGTCGATGACGGTTCGGACGACGGCACCCCCGACGTCCTCGCCGCCATCGACCACCCGAATCTGACGGTGCTGCGCCGGGACTTCCCCAACGCCCGCAAGGGCAAGGGCGAGGCGCTCAACGCCGCGTTCCGGGCGATCCGGGACCTGGCCCTGCGGCACGGCGAGGACCCGGCGCTGGTCGCGGTCGGCGTCATCGACGGCGACGGCCGGGGCAGCGCCAACATCCTGACCGAGGTGTCCCGCCAGATGCGCGACCCGCGGGTCGGCGCGGTGCAGACCCGGGTGCGCATCCACAACCGCAACCGCGTCCTCGGGGCCGTGCAGGACCTCGAGTTCGCCGCCATCGCCAACGCCAGCCAGCTGCTCCGCAACGCCGCGGGGACGGTCGGGCTGGGCGGCAACGGGCAGTTCGCCCGGCTGTCGTCGCTGATGCGGCTCGGCGACGCGCCCTGGTCGCACTGCCTGGTCGAGGACCTGGAGCTCGGGCTGCGCATGCACCTCAACGGCGAGCGCATCCGGTACACCTCCATCGCCAACGTCAACCAGCAGGGCCTCGTCGACGTGAAGCGGCTGCTGCGGCAACGCACCCGGTGGGCGCAGGGCAACCTGCAGTGCGTCGGCTACGTGCCGAAGCTGGTCGCCTCCCGGCAGGTCCGTAACCACGCCCTGCTGGAGATGCTGTACTACCTGCTCGCACCGTGGATGAACGCCTTCGGCACGGCCGGCGTGTTCGGCCTCTGGGGCTTCGCGATGTGGCGGCTCATCCCCGGCCACGGCGACACCGTCCTGATCCACTCCTGGACGCAGATGGGCCACGTCGCACTGTTCTGGGCGCTCGGCATGACCGCCCCGGGCCTCGTCTGGGCCACGGTCCACCGCCTCCAGCTCGGCGACGAGAAGCTCGGGCGACTGCTGGTCGCCGCCGTCGCCTACCCCTTCTTCCTCCTGCTCGGCCTGGTCTCGACCTGGCGGGCGATCGGCCGGCAGATCAGCCGGCGACAGGCCTGGGCGAAGACCGAACGCCTGGTCGAAGAGCCGGTTCTCTCGTAAAGGACGTCACGCACATGTCTCCCGAAGTCTTCCTCATCGCCGGTACCCGTCCCGAGGCCATCAAGCTGGCGCCCGTCGCCGCCGCGATGCGCGCCGCCGGCCGGCTCACCCCGGTGCTGGTCGCCAGCGGCCAGCACCCGACGATGGTGACCCAGGCGCTCGACGCGTTCGACGTCCAGGCCGACGTGACGCTGCCGTTGCAGCGGGTCACCGGCAGCCAGCCCGAGCTCCTCACCGCGATGATCTCCTCGCTCGACGCGCTCCTGGAGGAGCGCAAGCCGGCCGCGGTCATCGTCCAGGGCGACACCACCACGACGCTCGCCGGCGCCATGGCCGCGTTCTGGCGGCGCATCCCGGTCGTGCACCTGGAGGCGGGGCTGCGCTCCGGCGACCTGGACTCGCCGTTCCCGGAGGAGGCCAACCGCAAGCTCGTCGGCCAGCTCGCCGCGCTGCACCTGGCGCCGACGGCCCTCGCCGCGACGAACCTGCTCGACGAGAGCATCGCCCCGGCCAGCGTCCTCATCACCGGCAACACGGTGGTGGACGCGGCCCTGACGATCGCCGCCCGGGAGATGCCGTTCGAGGACTCCCGGATCGCCGCGGCGGTCGACGCCGCCGCGCACGGCGAGGCCCGGCTGGTCCTCGTCACCGCGCACCGCCGCGAGTCGTGGGGCGAGCCGCTGGACCGGATCCTCTCCGCGGTGCGGCGCCTGGTCGAGGCCTACCCCGACCTCCGGGTCGTCCTGCCGGCGCACGCCAACCCGGCCGTGCGCGCCCAGGTCGAGGCCGGCCTCGCCGGGGTGCCGCGGGTCACGGTCACCGACCCGCTGCCCTACCCGGCGCTCGCCCGGCTGCTGTCCAACGCCTACCTGACGCTCACCGACTCGGGCGGCATCCAGGAGGAGGCGCCGTCGTTCAAGGTGCCGGCCCTGGTCCTGCGCGAGGTCACCGAGCGCGTCGAGTCGCTGCACGCCGGTTGCGCCAAGCTCGTCGGCACGGACGAGGACCTGATCGTCGCCGAGGCGGCCCGGCTGCTCGACGACCCGGCCCTGCGTGACTCCATGACCGCCAACGGCAACCCCTACGGTGACGGGCTCGCCTCGCACCGCACCGAGCAGGCCGTCGCCGCGCTCCTGGGCCTCGCCTCGCACCCCGCTCCCATGCCGTCCACCGTCGCCGCCTGACTCGTAAGGATCTTGTACGACATGCGCAAGCTGCTCAGCTCCGTCGCCGCGGTCGCCGTCGCCGCCTCGCTCGCCCTGGCCGCGCCCTCGACCCCGGCGTTCGCCGCCGCCCCCACCGCGACCCGCTCCGGCGCCGGCGCCCCCGGCTCCAACGCCGCGACGAAGACGCTCGTCCTCTACGACAACACCGGCCCGTACTCGTGGCTCGGCGAGGACTACGGGATGATGGCGACGAACCTCGTCTCGCACTTCGGGTCCTGGACCGCGCACCCGGTCGGCAGCTACACGGCCGGTGAGATGGCGGCGTACTCCGCGGTCGTCTACGTCGGCTCCACCTACGACGAGCCGCTGCCCACCGCGTTCCTCGACGACACCCTCGCGGGCACGAAGCCGGTCGTCTGGATGTACAACAACATCTGGCAGCTGACGGCCCGCTCCGCGGACTTCGTCGCCAAGTACGGGTACACCTGGAAGGGCTACGACACCTCGCCCGTGTCGCAGGTCGTCTACAACGGCACCACGATGACCCGGGACGTGCGCAACGGCGGCGGCATCATGGACTACGTCGTCTCCGACCCCGCGAAGGCCGTCTCCGTCGGCACCGCGGTGCGCGCCGACGGCACCACGTTCCCGTGGGGCATCAGGTCCGGCAACCTCACCTACCTGGGTGAGATCCCGCTGTCGTACATCACCTCCAACGACCGCTACCTGGCGTTCTCGGACCTGCTGTACTCGGTGCTCGCGCCGCAGACCGCCGCCCGGCACCGGGCCCTGGTCCGCATCGAGGACGTCGGCCCCGACGCCGACCCGGCGGAGCTGCGCGCCATCGCCGACTACCTGTCCTCGAAGAAGGTCCCCTTCACCGTCGCCGTCTACAGCCGGTACCGCGACCCGAAAGGTGTGAACAACAATGGCAAGGCCGAGGACTACACGCTGCGCCAGCGGCCACTGGTGGTCAGCGCCCTGAAGTACATGCAGAGCAAGGGCGGCACCCTGCTCCAGCACGGCTACACGCACCAGCTCGACGCGCTCAACAACCCGTACGACGGCGTCAGCGCCAACGACTTCGAGTTCTTCATGGCGCACGTCGACGCCAACGACGCCGTCATCTACGACGGCCCGGTGAAGAACGACTCGGCGCTGAACGTCACCGCCCGGGTCCTGGCCTCCCGCGCCGACTGGGCCCTCGCCGGCCTGAAGCAGCCGACCATCTTCGAGTTCCCGCACTACGCGGCGAGCGCGCTGGACTACAAGACGATCAACACCCTGGTCGGCGTCCGCTACGAGCGCGGCCTGTACTTCCCCGGCGTCCTGTCCGGCGGCACCGTCGACAACAGCACGGCGCGCATGGTCGGGCAGTTCTTCCCGTACACCGTCCGCGACGTCTACGGCTCGACCGTCATCCCCGAGAACATCGGCAACATCGAGCCCGAGCCGTTCAACCAGCACCCGGCGGTCCTGCCCGCCGACCTGATCGCGAACGCGAAGACCAACCTGGCGGTCCGCGACGGCGTGGCGAGCTTCTTCTACCACCCGTACCTCGGCACGGCCTACCTGAAGCAGACCGTGGAGGGCATCCAGGGCCTCGGCTACACGTTCGTCTCCGCCGCCGCGATGTCCTGAAGTATTGAGTTGTCAAACGGCCGGGCTCCTTCGGGGGCCCGGCCTTCCTTGTCCCCGCCTGCACAACGGTACGGTCCCGGCGCCCCCGTCGGGAGGCGCCGCCCGGAGCAACCGGGGTGCAGGCGCGGTGCGGCCGGGCTCAGGTTCCCAGCGGGCTCAGGTCTCCAGCAGGAGGTCGGGCATGAGGCGTTCGACGGCGTACAGGTCGTAGACCCGACGGACCTCGGCGATCAGGCCGGTCGGCGTCAGCACCAGGAACTCGGCGAGGCGGAACTGCTCGGCGTCGACCGCGCAGTCGTACACGATCGCGACGCGCTGGTCGATCACGGTGCGGGAGAAGACCGACACCGAGGTCAGCGCGGCGGCGAAGCCGGTGAGCTTCTCGATGAAGTCGCCGTCGGGGTCCAGGTTGGACTCGACCCGGGCGCCGGCGGCGAGCAGCGTGAACAGAGTGCTGGTGCGGCCGGTGGTCCAGGCGGCGACCCAGCGATCGGTGACTTCCTCAACAGCCGTCGCGTCCATCACGCGCCATCCTGCCACGAAGGGCGGCGCCGGCGGAGCGGGGACGCGAAAGGCGCCCGATCTCCGGGGTTCTCAGGAAAGCGCTTTCCCCGTATCCTCGGGGGCATGTTGCGCATCGATGACGGGCTCGCGCCCAAGGATCTGCTGGCCGCGACCGGGCGGATGTGGGAGCTGTCCGCCGGGAAGATCGACGCGGTCGACGCGTCCTGCCCCCCGGGCGGCAGCCAGGGAGCGCCCGTGTTCACCGTCGAGGGGCGGTACACGGCGCGCGGCTGGACCGAGTGGACGCAGGGGTTCCAGGTGGGCTCGGCGCTGCTGCAGTTCGACGCGACCGGCGACCCGCACTTCCTGGAGCAGGGCCGCCGGCACACGTTCGGCGTGATGGCGGCGCACGTCAGCCACATCGGCGTGCACGACCACGGGTTCAACAACGTCAGCACGTACGGGACGCTGCGCCGCCTCATCCTGGAGGGCCGCGCCGACGCCGGGGACCTCGCCTTCGCCGAGCTGGCGCTGAAGGTCAGCGGCGCCGTGCAGGCCGCCCGCTGGAGCCGGACCGCGGACGGCGGCGGCTACATCTACTCGTTCAACGGGCCGCAGTCGCTGTTCGTCGACACCATCCGCTCGTGCCGGTCGCTCGCCGTCGCGCACCGCCTCGGGCACGTGCTCATGGGCGAGCACGACGAGCGGATCGACCTCCTCGACCGGCTCGTGCGGCACGCGGAGAGCACCGCCCGGTACAACGTCTACTTCGGCGAGGGCCGCGACGTGTACGACGTCCGGGGCCGCACGGCGCACGAGGCCCTGTTCAACGTCAACGACGGGCGCTTCCGGGCGCCGAGCACGCAGCAGGGCTACTCGGCGTTCTCGACCTGGACGCGGGGCCTGGCCTGGGCGATGCTCGGCTTCGCCGAGCTCCTCGAGTTCCTCGCGTCCGGCGACGAGCCGGTCGACTCCGACCTGTTCCGCGCGGCGGCGCAAGCCACGTGCGACTTCTACATCGAGCACTCCCCCGCCGACGGGATCCCGTACTGGGACACGGGCGCGCCGGGCCTCGCGCAGCTGGACGCCGACGCGCCCGCCGACCCGTACAACGCGCACGAGCCGGTCGACTCCAGCGCCGCCGCGATCGCCGCGCAGGGCCTGCTCCGCCTCGGTCGCGCGATCGGCGACGACAGGTACACCCAGGCGGGACTCACGGTCGCGAGGACGTTGCTGCAGGAGCCCTACCTGTCGACGGACCCGCGGCACGAGGGGCTGCTGCTGCACTCGGTGTACCACCGCCCGAACGGCTGGGACCACGTCGCGCCGGGCCAGTCGGTGCCGAACGGCGAGTCGAGCATGTGGGGCGACTACCACCTGCGGGAGCTGGCGCTGTACATCGGCCGGCTGGTCGACGGGCCGTACTACACGTTCTTCGGCGACACCCCCTCCTCCGACACCCCCTCCTCCGACACCCACGACGGCGGCCTCGACGGCGCCCTCGGCGGCGACGGGGTGCGGCGGTGAGCGCGGCGCTGGTCACCGGGGCGTCCCGCGGGATCGGCCGGGGCATCGCCCTCGCCCTCGCCGGCGCCGGCTTCGACGTGGTGGTGAACTACGCGTCCAACCTCGCCGCCGCCGAGGACACCGCCGCCGAGATTCTCCGGCGGGGCGCCAAGGCCGCCCTCGTCCGTGCGGACGTCGGCGACGCCGAGGACCGTGCAAGGCTCGTGCAGGAGGCGCACGACGCTTTCGGCGGCCTCGACCTCCTGGTGAACAACGCGGGCGTGGCCCCGAACGTCCGCGCCGACCTCCTGGAGGCGACCGAGGAGTCGTTCGACCGGCTCGTCGGCATCAACCTCAAGGGCCCCTACTTCCTCACCCAGCAGGTCGCCCGCCGGATGATCGACGCCGGCGTCCGCGGCAAGATCGTCACGATCTCGTCGATGAGCGCCTACACCGCGAGCGTCAACCGCGGCGACTACTGCGTGACGAAGGCCGGCCTGGGCATGATGACGAAGCTGTTCGCGGCCCGGCTCGCCGAGCACGGCATCACCGTGTTCGAGGTGCGGCCCGGCATCATCGCCACCGACATGACCGGCGCGGTGAAGGAGAAGTACGACAAGCTCATCCTCACCGACGGCATCACGCCGATCAGGCGCTGGGGCACCCCCGAGGACGTCGGCCGCGCCGTCGTCGCCGTCGCCACGGACCTGCTGCCGTTCTCCACCGGCCAGGTCATCGACGTGGACGGGGGCTTTCATCTGCGGACGCTGTAGCGCGCGCCCGCAGCAGCTCGTGCACCGTCTCGATGTCCGCCGGGGCGGTGCGCGACGCCAGCCAGTACATGACGCCGGTGGGCAGGAAGAAGACCTGGAACGCGGCGAGCCCGACGGCGAGGTTCGTCGGCGGCGGGAAGCTGCGCGCGAGCGCGGCGAACACCGCCCCGACGAGCCCGTTCCCGGCGGCCCGCCCGACCCCGTTGACGAGGTTGCCCAGCGAGTACACGGTGCCGCGGTGCTCCGGCGGGTTCACGTCGGCGATCAGCGCGAACCAGTTCGGCGAGTTCGCCGACGTCAGCGCGAGCGCCAGCAGGGCGCACAGGAACGCCGCCAGCAGGCTCGGCGTCGTGAACAGCGCCTCGAGCACCAGCGTCGTCGCCGGCCGCCCGTCCGGCGCGGGCAGCGTCAGCGGGGCGAAGAACAGCAGCACGTACAGCGGAACCCCGGCGAGGATCCCGATCGCGGCGACCTTCGCCCGGCCGCCCCGGTCGCGCCGCTGCCAGCGGTCGCCGATCATCCCACCCACGACGGACAGCACGCCGCCGAGCTGGAAGAGAATTGCGAGGACGCCGCCGATCGCGATCGCCTGCTGCTCGTCGTAGCCCTGCGCCTCCGCCTTCGCCTGGAACAGCCGCGGCAGCCAGACGAGGGACCCGAACGCGGCCTGCGCGGTCAGCCCCTGCAGGATCAGCCACACGTTGGTGCGGCGGGCGACGATGCCGGGCAGGTCGGCGCGGGAGATCCGGTGCTCGTACTCCTCACCGGCGGCGAACACCGCGGCGAGGTCCGGTTCGCTCTGCCCGCGCCGGATGTCGGCGGTCGTGAAGTACGCCGCGGACGCGAGGACCCCGAGCACCGCGAGGACGTAGAACGGCCGCCGCCAGTCCGCGCCGCCGAGCTGGCTCGCGACGAGGACGCCGGCGAGGGTGCCGACGCCCTGCGACAGGCCCCACAGGCTCATCACGAGACCGCGGCGGCGGGGCGAGATCAGGTCGCTGACGACGGAGAACCCGACGGAGCCGACCGCGCCGAGGCCGACCGCCGCGACCAGCTGCGCGGCGAAGAACGTCCAGTAGCCGCCGGCGAGGACCGTGGCGACCGTGCCGCCGGCCCAGATCAGGGTGCCCGCCATGAGCACCGGTTTCCGGTCGGTCCGGTCGCCGGTGTACGCCCAGCCGACGGCGGCGACCGCGGTCACGAGGTACCCGACCGCGGTCACCACGCCGAGCGCTCCCTCGCCGACGCCGAGGGAGCGGCTGATCGGCGAGTAGAGCGGCGGCACCAGGCTGATCGCCACGTTGTCCAGCGACGCCAGCACGATGAAGACGGCGACGCTGTAGACGCGGTGGAAACTCACCCGCGGACGGTAACCCGTCGCGCCGGTCGGGGCGACGTCAGCCCGTCTCGCCGGCGACCGCGAACGTGCGCAGCTTCTGCACCGCGAGCGCCGTCATCCCGACGGTGAACACGCCCGCCATGACGAAGCTCACCGGCACCGACACGGACCCCGCGAGCACGTCGGTCGGGGCGAGCCAGTCGACGATCGTCTTCACGTACTGCTGGATGCTGAGCTTCGCCGTGCCGGACAGCAGGTTGCCCAGCAGGCCCTCCCACAGCACCACGTAGACCAGGCCGAGCAGCACCGGCCGGCGGGTGATCACGCTGATCGCCAGGAACAGCGAGCAATAGGCGAGGGCCCCGACGAACGCGCCGACGACGAGGGCGAACGCGAGCGGCGTGGACTCGGCGAGCAGCCCGACGATGAACAGCGGCACGGCGGCGAACCCGCCGGTCACCCCGACCGCCACGGCCAGCTTGGTGAACACGATCTCCGAGCGCGGGATCGGCTTGGACAGGATGTGGGTGATCGTGCCGTCGTCGATCTCGGAGCCGAGCACGCCGGTACCGACGATGAGCGCGATCACCGGCAGCACGGCGGCGAAGCCGAGGCCGACGATGACCGGCTCACCCCATTCGGACGGCGGCTCCCCGAAGGCCCGGGCCGCCGCCGCGAAGCCGGCGAGGATGATCGGCAGCGGCACCAGCAGCCAGATCCGGCGGCGGCCGAGCAGTCCGCGCAGCGTGATGCGGGCGATGGTCGGATTCATCAGGCACCCACCAGGTAGGAGAAGACGCTTTCCAGGGACTCGTCGGCGGGCAGCAGCTGCCGCACCCGCACGCCCTCCTTGAGCGCGATGCGGGGCAGCGCCCGGGTGAAGGTGCCGTAGTCGGACGCGCGGACCTGCAGGCCCGTCGCGTCGATGTCGACACCCGCGACGGACGCCTCGCCGATGAGCGCCACCGCGAGGCGGCGGTCGTCGCTGGAGCGGATGGAGAACACGTGCGGCCGGTTGGTCATCAGCCGGCGGATGGTGCGGAAGTCACCGGAGGCGGCGAGCCGGCCGGCGACCATGACCTGCACGGTGCCGGACACCTGCTCGACCTCCTCCAGGATGTGCGAGGAGAACAGCACGGTGCGGCCGTCGTCGCCCATCTTGTGCAGCAGGTCCATCATGTGGAAGCGCTGGCGCGGGTCCATGCCGTTGAACGGCTCGTCCAGCAGCAGCACGCCCGGGTCGTGCACGAGCGCGGCCGCGACCCGGATCCGCTGGCGCATGCCCTTGCTGTACGTGTCGATCCGCCGGTCCTGGGCCGGCTCCATCTCCACCATCGCCAGGGCGCGGCGGGCGGCCTCCTCCGGGTTCGCCAGGCGGAACAGCCTCGCGCTGGCGACGACGAACTCCTTGCCCGTGAGGAAGCCGTGCACCGCCTCGCGCTCGCTGACGAGGCCGAGCGTGCGGTACACGTCGGGGTTGCGCCACGACGGCGCGCCGTCGACGGTCAGCGTGCCCTTCGACGGGGCCAGGAAGCCCGACATCATGTGCAGCAGCGTGGTCTTGCCGGCGCCGTTCGGGCCCAGCAGGCCCGTGACGCCCGCCCCGAGGGTCATCGTCACGTCGTTGACGGCGACGACGTTGCCGTACCAGCGGGACACATGCTGAAGATCGACGGTGCCCATCAGGCGGCCACCTTCCGGTAACGAAGCAGCAGCAGGCTGACACAGCCGGCGAGCACGACGGCGGTGCCGACACCGTACGCGGGACCGTAGTCGCCGATCGGGACGCCGTCGGGCACCTTGCCGAAGATCCACTGCTCGAGGCCGAGCAGCAGGGTCATCGGGTTGACCAGGAACGCGAGGTAGCTCAGCGCGCTGCCCTCACCACCGATGACGTTGAGGATGCCGACCATCGGCGCGGTGATGATGAACACGCCCACGATGAACGCCGCCGCGAACGCCCGCCGGCCGGTGAGCGACGCGACCAGCAGCGCGATCGACGCGAGGACCAGCGCCCGGATGACCGCGCCGGCGAGGCCCGGACCCATGTCGCCGAGCTCCTTCAGGGCGCCGGAGAACCCGTCGGTGCGGGTGAACACCGCCCCGATGTAGATGAGCAGCTGCGGCACGGCGAGCAGCACCAGCACGACCGTCGCCAGGGCCGCGTACTTCGTCAGCGCGTAGTCGGAGCGGCTGAGCGGCCGGCTGAAGTACAGCGGCAGCGTCCGGTCCCGCAGGTCACGGGAGACCAGCTCCGGCGCGACGATCGCCAGGAACAGCATCACCGGGAACGTGATGTTGGCCGCGTACGCCCGGTAGCTCATGAGCGGCTCGCCGGTCAGCGACCGGACCGCGATCGCGATGACGGCGACGCTGAGCGCGATGCCGATCACCAGCCACGGGAAGATCTTCGCCTTGGCGCCCCGGCCGATGCCGAACGCGGTGCGCAGGCTCTGCTCGTAGAGGGAACGGTTGGCGTACCAGCGACCGAGCCTCGGACCCGTGTAACGCTGGTAGCCGATGTCGTGGATGACGCTAGTTGGCTGCGCCATGGCCGGCCTCCTGCGGTGCGGATCCTTTGACGGACGGGGTCTGGAAGAGCTCAGCGACGCGGTGGCGGCGCTGGTCGAGACGGTGCAGCGGCAGGTCCAGCTCGGCGACCGCGACGAGGATGCGGTCGTACACGTCGTCGCTGTCCATCGGCACCATGAGCGAGGCGCCGTCCCGGGACACCGGCAGACCCTGCTCGCTGAGCCGGGCGACGAGTTGCTCGACGCCCTCGCTCACCTCGACGGTGAGCACGTCGCGGCTGGTCGTCATGTCCGACACCGTCGCGGAACGCAGCAGCTTGCCGCCGTCGATCGCGATCAGCGACGTGCAGATCCGCTCGACCTCGCCGAGCAGGTGCGAGCACACGACGATCGAGATGCCGAACTCGGTGCCGATGCGGTGCACCAGCTCCAGCATCGCGTCGCGGCCGGCCGGGTCGAGGCCGTTGGTCGGCTCGTCCAGCAGCAGCAGGTCCGGGTCGTGGGCGAGCGCCTGCGCCAGCTTCACCCGCTGCTTCATGCCGGTGGAGTAGCCGCCGATCTGGCGGTACCGCTCCTCGTAGAGCCCGACGTGCCGCAGCGCCTCGGAGGCCCGCTCCCGGGCCGCGTTGGCGGGCAGGCCGCTCATCCGCGCCAGGTGGGTCACGTACTCGGCGGCCGAGGTCTCGCTCGGCAGGCAGTCGTGCTCGGGCATGTACCCGACGCGCTGCCGCACCTCCACCGACTGCGTCGCCGGGTCGAGCCCGAGCACCCGCAGCTCACCCCCGGACGGCTGGAGCAGACCGAGCATGATCTTGATGAAGGTCGACTTGCCGGCGCCGTTCGCGCCGACCAGACCGATGATCCCCGGCTCCACCGCCAGGGAAAGTTCCGAAAGGGCGGTGACGCCACCCCCGTAGCGCTTCGTCAGCGCACGCGTCTCGATGAGTGCCACGACGCCGACCTTACGGACCGTGAACCCTGAGGACTATCCGGAACGCACCTGAAAGCGGCCACCTAGGGGTTCAACCTGAGATTTTCCTCAGCTTCGCTCAGATCCTTCTCAGGTTCCGGCCCCGGTCCTCCTCAGGTTCGGTTACTGGCGGTCGACGTCAGAGCGTGGATCTGCCCCTGTACCGCGTCCGGCGCAGCATCGAGTGGGCCGGCCTGATCAGCCGGTCGGTCTCGGTGCTGTGGATCGTCGTGTCCATCGCGGTGATGTCGCTGCCGACCCTGACGACCATCTGGGTGCTCCCGCTGATCCTCACCAACCTCGTCGCCGTGTACGCGCTGCGCAGCGTCGCTCACCCTCGGTACCGCGCGCTCAACCCGCTCCTGGTCGCGCTGGACACGGCCACGTGCATCGGCGCGGTCCTGGCGACCAGCCGCTGGGCCTCCGACGTCGGCCTCTGGCCAATCTTCGTCATCGCCATCGTCATCGGCGCCTTCCGCTGCCAGCTCGCCGGCGCCCTGCTGACCTGGCTCGCGACCGCCGCCGGCGGGGTCGCCCTCTACGTCTGGGCCGACCAGATCGCCGGCCGGCCGATGCCCGCCGACCTCGTCACGATGGCGCCCGCGCTGCACCTGGTCGTCGCCGTCCTGGCCGGCCTGCTGTCCCGGGGACACCGCAACCAGCTCCGGCAGCTCGGCGAGGCCCGCGCGAAGCTGCGCCACCTGGCACTCCACGACCCGCTGACCGGCCTGGGCAACCGCAACCTGCTCGACGAGCACACCCGCACCGCGCTCACCCCCGGCACCCCCGCGTCGGTGCTGGTCCTGGACCTCGACGGCTTCAAGGCCGTCAACGACACCCTCGGCCACGCGGCCGGCGACGAGCTGCTGCGGATCGTGGCCGCCCGCCTGCGCACCCACGCCCGCGAGGGCGACCTGGTCACCCGCCTCGGCGGCGACGAGTTCGTGGTCCTGCTGCCGGACACCCCGGCCACGGCGGCGGCCGAGGTCGCGGCCCGGCTGCGCGCCGCGCTGCTCGACCCGATCACCATCGACGGCCGGCCGGTCCACATCGCCGCGAGCATCGGCGCCGCGACCGACACCGACACCACCCTCGACGCCCTGCTCCGCGCCGCCGACGCCGGCATGTACCGCGAGAAGGCGACCCACCGCCTCCACCCCGTCCCCGCCATGCACGCCGCCTGACGTGGTGGAGGCATCACGCCACTGCGAGGTGCGTGCCCGGCAGTTCTACTGGCACTCTACACACGCCGGAAAAATCGATCTCCGACATCTCGCGCTCCGCAGTCCGCACCTTACCAACCGTGACGCGGGCGTCTCGGCGGGCGTGAGGGAGGCATCTCGGCCGGCGTGACGGGGGCGTCTCGTCGGGTGTGACAGCACTGTCGAGGGCGGCGCGGGGGTGGGGCCGTGTCGTATTCTCGGGGCATGTCGTGGTCGTTGACCACTCTGCTTGCCGCGTGGTCCTCGGTGACCTCGCCGGCTGACGCCGTCGCTGTGGCGACGGCGGTGCTCGCGGCGCTCGCGATCGTCCTCGCGGCGCGACTGCTCACCGGCGCGCCCACGGCGGCGCGGCGGGTGATGCCCGTTCCCGCCCGGGCCCGGTCCCGGCGGGCGCAGCCCACCCGGGCCATGGACCCCGACGCGGCCGGCCGGCCCCGGCCACGCGCGCCCGGACAGCGGTAGTCCGACTCCGAATCCGACTCCGTTCGTCCACTTCCGCGCGCCCGTATGCCCTGCCGACCCGTGCGGCGGCCGGCGCGTGCGTGCGCGCGTCCAAAGCCGAAGGGCTCCCACCGTGCTGCACCATGTCCTCAGCCTGCTCGCCACCTCCACCGGGTCCGTCGCCGCCGCCATCGCCATCGCCACCCTCGCCGTCCGGGCCGCGCTCCTGCCGCTGAGCCTCCGGGCGTACCGCGCCGAAAAGGTCCGGGCCAAGCTCGCGCCGCAGCTGGCGAAGCTGCGGGAGCGGCACGGCAAGGATCCGGTCGTCCTCGCCGAGAAGACCACCGAGCTCATGCGGGCGGAGGGGTCCGGGCCGCTCGCCGGCCTGCTGCCGATGCTGGCTCAGGCGCCGTTCATCTGGCTGC
Organism: Dactylosporangium sp. NPDC049742; assembly: GCF_040674675.1. NCBI lineage: Bacteria > Bacillati > Actinomycetota > Actinomycetes > Micromonosporales > Micromonosporaceae > Dactylosporangium > Dactylosporangium sp. NPDC049742. The sequence continues at coordinate 57,444 of NZ_JBFANF010000050.1, forward strand.
TGTACCGCGAGTTCACCGGCGACGCCGTCCGCGGGCACACCCTGCTCGGCGCCGACCTGACCGCCCGGCTGCTCGACCATCCGGCGATCGCCGCCGGGTGGCTGATCGCCGCCGCGCTCACCGCCATCGCCGTCTGGAACGTGCGGCAGCTGCCTGAAGGCTCGCCCGTACTGGTCCGCCTGCTGTCGTTCGGGACTGTGGCGTTTTCCGTGATCACACCCGTCGCGGCCGGGATCTACCTGGTCACGTCGGGGGTCTGGACCGCCGTCGAGCGGGCCGTCGCCCGGCATTGAGACCGGCGGCCTTTTGCACGTACACGTGCGAAGTTTTTTTCGTTTGTATAAAAGTTCGGTTGCCACTAGCGGAAGGCGGACACGCGTTCTACGCTGCCAAATCAGCGACAATCGGCGATGTCGCCCACAAGATCGTCACACAATTCCAACCGCCTTTGGAGGGCCCGGTGCAAACGGGTGTGTGGCTGGTAGGCGCGCGCGGCTCTGTCGCCGTCACCAGCATCGTCGGTGCCGCCGCAGTGCGCGCCGGGCTCACCGAGCCGATCGGTTGTGTCACCGAACATCCCGTGCTGCGCAGCGACGCGCTGCCGGGGTTCGGCGACCTCGTCTTCGGCGGGCACGACATCGCCACCATCTGCGTGGTGAAGAAGGCGGAGGCCCTGGCCGAGGCCGGGGTCGTGCCCGCCAGGCTGGTCGCGACGCTGCACTCGGAGCTGGCGGCGGTGGACGAGGAGATCCGTCCACTGCCGCACGGCACCGCGGCCGAGGTCGCCGCCGCCGTCACCGCCGACCTGCTGGACTTCCGGCGGCGGCACAACCTGGCCCGGGTGGTGGTCGTCAACGTCGCCTCGACCGAGGCCTCCGTCACGCCGCACCCCGCGCACGCCTCGCTGGACACGCTGCGCGACGCGCTGGACACGCTGCCGCCGAGCTCCCTGATGGCGTACGCCGCGTTCGAGGCCGGCTGCTCGTTCGTCGACTTCACCCCGTCGACGGGCGCCCGCCTGCCCGCGCTGCACGAGCTGGCGCAGGCCCGCAACGTCGTGTACGCGGGTCATGACGGCAAGACCGGCGAGACGCTGATCAAGTCGGTGCTGGCGCCGATGTTCGCGATGCGCAACCTGCGGGTGAAGTCCTGGTCCGGCACCAACCTGCTGGGCGGCGGCGACGGCGCGACCCTCGCCGAGCCCGCCGCCAACGCGGCCAAGTCCGCCAGCAAGCAGCGGGTCCTCAGCGAGACCCTCGGGTACCAGCCCGACGGCCACACCCGCATCGAGTACGTGCCGGACATCGGCGACTTCAAGACGGCCTGGGACCTCATCACGTTCGCCGGCTTCCTCGGTACGCCGATGCGGATGGAGTTCACCTGGCACGGCTGCGACTCCGCGCTCGCCGCGCCCCTCGTCCTGGACCTCGCCCGGCTCGCCGCGGCCGCCCACGCCGCCGGCCGGGCCGGGCCGCTGACCGAGCTGGCGTTCTTCTTCAAGGACCCGCTCGGCGAGGTCGACCACGCCCTCGGCGCCCAGTTCGAGGCCCTCGCCGCGTTCGTGCGGTCGCTGTGAGCCCGGCCCGACCCGCCCGGCCCGACTGGCGGACCCTGGCCGAGCTGGTCCGTGCCCCCGCGGCGCTGAGCGTGCCCGGCGACGTCGTCGCCGGCGCGGCCGCCGCGGGCACCCTCGGGCCGCGCACGCCGGTCCTCGCCGGGTCGTCGGTCCTGCTGTACTGGGCGGGCATGGCGGCCAACGACTGGGCCGACCGGGACCTGGACGCCACCGAACGCCCCGAGCGGCCGATCCCCTCGGGGCGCATCACCCCCGGGACCGCGTTCGGCGTCGCCGCCGGGCTGACCGCCGCCGGGGTGGCCCTCGCCGGGCTCGCCGGCGGCCGTCGCGCCCTCGCCGTGGCCGTGCCGCTCGCCGGCGCGGTCTGGGCCTACGACCTGAAGCTGAAGAACACCCCGGCGGGGCCGGCCGCGATGGCCGCCTGCCGCGCCCTCGACGTGCTGCTCGGTGCGAGCGGCGGGCGGCTGCGCTCGGCCGTGTACCCCGCGGCGACGGTCTTCGCCCACACGTACACCGTGACCGCACTGTCCACGGCGGAGGTCCACGGCTCCACGCCGGCGTTGCCCGCGGCCACGCTCGCCGGATCCGCCGCGGTCGCCGCCGCGGCGGCACTGCCGGCGCGGCCCGTCGGCCGGTGGTCCTGGATTCCCGCCGCGCTGTCGGGCTGGTACGCGAAACGCTACGGCGAGGCGCAGCTGAAGGCGCTGGAGAAGCCGACGGCGGGCAACATCCGCGCGTCCGTCGGCGCCGGCATCGTGAACCTGCCGACGCTGCAGGGCGCGCTCACCGCCCGGGCCGGCGCGCCCCTCGCCGGGATCGCCGTCGCGGCCGCCGCGCCGCTCGGCCGGCACCTCGCGAAGCGGCTGTCACCGACATGAGTCTCCGATTCGGGTACGGCACCAACGGTTTCAGCAACCACCGGCTCGACGACGCGTTGACCGTCATCGCCGGGCTCGGCTACACGGGCGTGGCGCTGACCCTCGACCACCATCATCTGGACCCGTACGACGCCAACCTCTGGCGGCACGTCCGCTCGCTCGGCCACCGCCTCGCCGAGCTCGGCCTCGGGGTCGTCATCGAGACCGGCGCCCGTTTCCTGCTCGACCCGTGGCAGAAGCACGCGCCGACGCTGCTGGACGACGAGCCCGAGGCCCGGATCGACTTCCTGAGCCGGGCCGTGCGGATCGGCTCGGACCTCGGCGCGGAGGCGGTCAGCTTCTGGGCCGGCGTCCGCCCGCCCGGGGTGGCGCCGGACCTCGCGTGGCGGCGGCTCGTCACCGGCAGTGCCGAGGTCCTCGCCGCCGCCGAGGGCGTGGAGATGATGCTCGGCTTCGAGCCCGAGCCGGGCATGCTGGTCGAGTCGATCGACGACTGGGAGCGGCTGCGGGCCGACCTCGGCGCGCCCGTCCACTTCGGACTGACCCTCGACATCGGTCACTGCCGCTGCCTGGAGCCGATCTCCGCCGAGGACTGCGTGCGCCGGGTCGCCGGGTCGCTCGTCAACGTGCAGATCGACGACATGCGCCGCGGCGTGCACGAGCACCTCGAGTTCGGCACCGGCGAGGTCGACTTCCCGGCGGTGCTGCGCGCCCTCAACGAGACCGACTACGGCGGCCTCGTCGCCGTCGAGCTCCCCCGCCACAGCCACGCCGCGCCCGCGGTGGCCCGTGACTCCCTCGCCTTCCTGCGCGCCGCCGAAGCGCAGTCACTGGACCGATTCCAGGAGGTGCCATGAACCTGTACGACTCCCTCACCGCCGAGCTGACGGACACGGTGTGGCTCGACACGGCCCTGGAGACCGTGGCCCGCCAGCCGTCGGCGATCGGCCGGCAGTTCCCCGCCGCGGGCCGCCGCTGCGGCCGGTGGGCCCTCGCCGGGCTGCCCGGGTGGACGGTCGACGACGCCGCCCGGGTCCTCCTGCTGACCCGGCTGCCCGCAAGCGCCTTGCAGACCGAGCTGGAGCCGCTCTACCGGTACGGTGACGCCGCCGAGAAGCGCGCGGTGCTGCGGGCGCTGCCGCTGCTGCCGGTGCAGGACTCGTTCCCGGGGATCCTGCTCGACGCGTTGCGCACCAACGACACCAGGCTCGTCTCCGCCGCGCTCGGGCCGGCCGCCGCGTGCCTGCCCGCCGCCGCGTGGCGCCAGGGCGTGCTGAAGGCCGTCTTCATGGGCCTGCCGCTCGCCGACGTCGCCGACCTCGACACCCGCGCCGACGCGGAGCTCGCCACCATGCTCGCCGGGCTCGTCGAGGAGCGGCACGCCGCCGGCCGCGCCGTCGCCGACGACGCCACCGCGCTGCTACACCGCCTCCAGGAAAAGGTCTCGTGATGCGCATCTTCGACCCGCACATCCACATGACGTCACGCACCACCGACGACTACGAGCGGATGGCCGCCGCCGGCGTCCGGGCGCTGGTGGAGCCGGCGTTCTGGCTCGGGCAGCCGCGCACCAACGTCGGCTCGTTCACCGACTACTTCGACTCCCTCGTCGGGTGGGAGCCCTTCCGGGCCTCGCAGTTCGGCATCCGCCACCACTGCACGATCGCGCTCAACCCGAAGGAGGCCAACGACCCGCGCTGCCGGGACGTGCTGTCGGTGCTGCCGCGGTACCTGGAGAAGGACGGCGTCGTCGCGGTCGGCGAGATCGGCTACGACTCGATGACGCCGGAGGAGGACGAGGTGTTCGCCGCGCAGCTCGCCCTCGCCGTCGAGCACGACCTGCCGGCGATGGTGCACACCCCGCACCGCGACAAGGCCCGCGGCACCGACCGGACCATCGCCGTGGTCCGCGAGTCGGGGATCGACCCGGGCCGGGTCGTCGTCGACCACCTCAACGAGGTCACCGTCGCGCGGGTCGCCGAGAGCGGCTGCTGGATGGGGTTCTCCATCTACCCGGACACGAAGATGACGCCGTCTCGGATGGTGTCGATCCTGCAGGAGCACGGCATGGACCGGGTCCTGGTCAACTCGGCGGCCGACTGGGGCCGCTCCGACCCGCTGCTGACGCTGCGGACCGGCGAGGCGATGCTGGCCGCCGGGTTCAGCGACGACGACGTCGACCGGGTGCTGTGGCGCAACCCCGTCGAGTTCTACGGGCAGTCCAAACGCCTCGACGTCTCGGACCTCGCCTCCGCCGACGCCACCTTCGAGGGGAACTCGATCCTCCGCGGCGGGTCGTGATGCGGCTGCGGCACCCCGACGGCCAGGTGGTCCACCTGGCCTACGGGACCAACGTCCACCCCGCGGAGGACCTGCCCGGGATCCTGACGCAACTCGATGTCTACGCGGCGCGGGTCAGGTCGTGCCTCGACACGCCCGTGCTCGGCCTCGGGCTGTGGCTCGCCGCCCCGGTGGCCGCCGCCCTCGCCGGCGACGCCGAGCTGCGCCGGCGGCTGCGCCACGAGCTGGACGTCCGCGGGCTCGAGGTGGTGACCCTGAACGGGTTCCCGTACGAGGCGTTCCAGGCGCCGGTGGTGAAGAAGGCGGTGTACCTGCCGGACTGGGCCGACCCGCGGCGGCTGCGGTACACGATGGACCTCGCCCGGGTCCTCGTCGACCTGCTGCCCGACGACGCGGAGCGCGGCTCGATCTCGACGCTGCCGCTCGGCTGGCGCGACCCGTGGGACGGCCCGCAGGTCGCCGCCGTCCACCGGGCCCTGGACCAGCTCGCGTACGGGCTGTCGTTCCTGGACCGGCCGATCCGGGTCGCGTTCGAGCCGGAGCCGGGGTGCGTCATCGAGAACACCCTCCAGGCGACGGTGCACCTGGCCCGGATCGACCCCAGGTACCTCGGGGTCTGCCTGGACCTCGCGCACCTGGCCTGCGCGTGGGAGGACCCGGTCACCGCGGTGCAGCGGCTCGCCCGCACCGGCCTGCCGGTCGTGAAGGTGCAGGTGTCGGCGGCGCTCGCGGTCGACGACCCGTCCGTGCCCGCGCTCGCCGACTACGTCGAGCCGCGGTTCATGCACCAGACCCGCTCCCGTGGCTGCGCGGCGTCCTTCGACGACCTCGACGAGGCCCTCGCCAGCGGCGACGGCGGCCCGTGGCGGGTGCACTACCACGTGCCGCTGCACGCCTCGCCGGAGCCGCCGCTGCAGGCGACCACCGACGTGCTGCGGGCCGGCCTCGCGGCGCTGCTCGGCGGGCCGGTCGCCGGCTGCGACCACCTCGAGGTCGAGACCTACACGTGGGGTGTGCTGCCGGAGTCCCAGCGCCCCACCGGCCCCGAGCAGCTCGCCGCGGGGATGGCCGCCGAGCTCGCCTACGCCCGCGACGTCCTGCACGACCTCGGTCTCAAAACGTTGGAGCCTCGATGAGCAAGCCCCTGCTGGTCCTCGACGTGGTCGGGCTGACGCCCAGGCTGCTGCCGCACATGCCGCACCTGTCCGCCGTCGGCGCCGCCGTGCCGCTGCGCCCGGTCCTGCCCGCGGTCACCTGCTCGGTGCAGTCGACGTTCCTCACCGGGGCGATGCCCTCCGACCACGGTGTCGTCGGCAACGGCTGGTACTTCCGCGACCTCGGCGAGATCTTCCTGTGGCGGCAGCACAACGCGCTCGTCGGCGGCGACAAGCTGTGGCACGCGGCCCGCCGGGCCGAACCCGGCTACACGGTCGCGAACGTCTGCTGGTGGTACGCGATGGGCGCCGACGTCGACTGGACCGTCACCCCGCGCCCCATCTACTACTCCGACGGGCGCAAGGAGCCGGACTGCTACACGTTCCCGCCGGCGCTGCACGACGAGCTCACCGCCCGGCTGGGCGAGTTCCCGCTCTTCACCTACTGGGGTCCCGGCGCCGGCATCCCGTCCTCGGAGTGGATCGCCAGGGCGGCCGAGCAGATCATGGTCGAGAAGTCACCCGACCTGACCCTGGTGTACCTGCCGCACCTCGACTACGACCTGCAGCGCTTCGGCCCGTCCTCGCCGGAGGCCGCCGCGGCCGCCACGGCGCTGGACAACGTCGTCGCTCCCCTGCTGGCCGCCGCTGCCGCCCGGGACGTGACCGTCGTCGTCCTGTCCGAGTACGGCATCACCGAGGCCAGCCGGCCCGTCGACGTCAACCGCCTCCTGCGCGCCGAGGGCCTGCTCAACGTCTACACCCAGGACGGCATGGAGTACCTGGACCCGTGGACCTCACGGGCGTTCGCCGTCTCCGACCACCAGATCGCCCACGTCTACGTGCGCGACGAGGCGGACCTGCCGGCGGTGCAGAAGCTGTGCGCGGCCCTGCCCGGCGTCGGTGAGGTCCTCGACGCCGCCGGCAAGGCACGGACCGGGCTCGACCACGAGCGGGCCGGCGAGCTGGTCCTGCTCGCCGAGCCCGACGCGTGGTTCACCTACTACTACTGGCTCGACGACGCCCGCCGCCCCGACTTCGCCCAGCTCGTCGAGATCCACCGCAAGCCCGGGTACGACCCGGCCGAGCTCCTCTTCGACCCGGCCGCTCCCGGCGCGGCGAAGGCCCGTGCGGGGGTCGCGCTGGCCCGGAAGAAGCTGGGGCTGCGGTACATGATGAACGTGGTCGGCCTCGACGCCGGCGCCAAGGCGGTCAAGGGCTCCCACGGCCTTCTCCCCGCAACCGTCGAAGACGGCCCGGTCTGGATGTGCGGCGACCCGTCGCTGTCCCTGGACTCGGTCGACGCGACGGAGGTGAAGGGCCTGCTGCTGCGCCTGGCCGGCCTGGCCTGACCGCTCCGGTGCTGAGGTGGACGACCCGGTCGTCCACATCTGCCTCCCGGCGGGCCGTTCGAGGAGCCGGCGGTCAGCGGACGAGGAGCCAGGCGCCCTGGGCGACCGTCCAGCGGCGGCTGCGGAACGGGCCGGTGAGCTCGCCGTCGGCGTTGACGTGGAACGGGTCGCCTTCGATGCGGATGTCGCGGCCGCGGAGGTGGATGACGTCGTCGCGGCCCGGGTGGCGGCCCTTGCGCAGGGCGAGGGCGTAGCCGACCCGGGCGAGCGGGCCCACGGCGAACGACACCGTGACGTCGGCGAGGCCGTCCGTCGGGTCCGCGTCGGGGGCCAGCTCGCCGGTGCCGCCGGCGATGGTCGGGGCGTTGGACAGGCCCGCCATCAGGACGCGGCGGCGGCCGCGGGACACCACCGTGCCGTCGACGATGACGCGCAGGCGCCAGCCCCCGGCGGTGAACCCGGCGAGGACCGCGCCGATCGGGAACGCGGCGATCTTCAGGTGCTTCTTGAGGGGGCGGGCCTTCAGGGCCGCCTCGGCGCCGGCGCCGACGTGGACCGCGTTGATGACGACGCCGTCGCCGTCGGCGACGACCAGGTCGATCGGGCCGGCGATGCCGGCGGCGGCGATCCGGGCGGCGGCGTGCAGGTCGTCGACGGGGATGCCGGCGCCGCGGGCGAAGTCGTTGCCGGTGCCGAGGGGGATGAGGGCGACCTCGCAGGTGGCGGCCTCGCCGCGGCGCAGCAGGGCGCCGACCATCGTGTGCAGCGAGCCGTCGCCCCCGACGACCACCAGCCGCCGGCCGCGCCGGGCGTCGAGGATCCTGTCGACGTCGCCCTCGTGGCCGCAGGTCATGGTCTCGACGTCGCCGGTCTCGCGCAGGACGCCGAGGACGGATTCGACCGCCTCGGCCTCGGTCCGGCCGGCGAGCTCGTTCGTGACGACCAGCACCCGCCCACCATACGGCGGAGACGGGCGGGCGGGAGTCGTACACCGGCGGCAGAACGAGGCAGGAGTCAGCTGCCGGCGCGGACCCAGGCGGCGATCTGCGTGCGGGACTCCAGGTTGAGCTTGCTCAAGATGTTGGAGACGTGCACGGCGGCGGTGCGGGGGGAGATGTAGAGGCGGCGGGCGAGCTCGGCGTTGGTCAGGCCTTCCGCGAGCAGCACCGCGACCTCGCGCTCGCGGGGTGTCAGCGCCTGGTCGCCGGCGACGGGGGCGGCGAGGCCCAGCCGGCCGCGGAGGGCGGAGAGCTCCGCGACGCGCCAGCCGGACCAGCGGGCCAGGAGGGGCTCGGCGACGCGGACGTGCTGGCGGGCGGCTTCGAGGTCGCCGAGGGCGAGCAGGCAGCGGGCGGCGCCGACGTGCCCGGAGCCTTTCGTGGCGGGCAGGAGCATGGACGGTTCGGCGACGGCGCGGCGGTACCCGGCGAGCGCGGCCTTGTGATCGCCCGCGGCCTCGGCGATCTGGGCGTCGGCGAGCCAGCGCCACGCGTCGTCGAAGAACGGGTCGTCGATGGCGGCGGCGACCGGGCGCAGCTCGTCGACGGCGAGGCCACCGACGAGGCCGGCGGAGATGAGGTCGTGGGCGAAGTCGCGGCCGGTGACGCCGGTGGCACGGACGGCGTCGAGGACGGCGCGGAGCAGCTCGCGGGCCTGCTCGGTCTGGCCGCGGCGGGCCGTCAGGTGGAACTGCAGGCCGGGCACCGACGTCTGGGTCAGCATCGTGTACGTGTCGGTGGCCTCGACCATGCCGCGGATGACGGCGTCGGCGCGGTCGAGCTCGCCGGCCTCCAGGAGCAGGCCGGCGAAGAAGACGCCGTGGTAGTCGATGCCGTTGCGGGTGCGCAGCAGGCCGCGGTCGCGGCGGCGGGCGGACTCCAGCTCGGCGAGGGCGCCGCCGAGGTTGCCCTCCTGCACGGCGAGCCGGGCGCGGCCCTGGAAGTACGCGGCGACGGCGAGGGAGTCGAAGCCGGCCCGCTCCGCGAAGGTGCGCATGCGCTCCAGCGCCGCGGCCCAGTCGGCGGGGCCGCCGGGCAGGAGGTTGTACAGGTTGTTGAGCGACCGCGCGGCGAGCAGCCACTCCCCCGCCTGCTCGGCTTCCTGGGCCGCCTCGTTGAGCAGCTTGATGCCGTCGTCGACGCCGGCGGCGAAGTTGACCAGCGCGGAGCCCTTCTCGACCTTGCCGGCGAGCCAGACGCCGGGCAGCCCGAGCCGCTCGCCGAGGCCGATCGCCTTGTCGGCCCATTCGATGGCGCACTCGGTGTTGTCCATCAGCATGTACGCCTGCGCGATCGCCGCGTACGCGTACGCCTTCGAGGGCCCGTCGCCGAGGTGCTCGATCTCGGCCCGCAGCTCCTCGGCGCGCTCCTGCATGCTGCCGCTGCTGCCGACCTCCCAGCTGAGCCGCACGAGCAGGCGCAGCGCGTCGGCGCGCTCGTCGCCGGTGCCGGCCGCGGCGAGCCAGCGCCGGCCGAGCTGCTGCGCGTCGTCGAGGAGCCCGGCGAGCCAGGCGGCGCGGGCGCCGCACGACAGCAGCTCCACGTCGTCGGGCAGCTCGTCGAGGCCCATCTCGGCCAGTTGCAGCGCCTGGTAGGGCGAGCCCATCGCCAGGTACTTGGAGAGCCCGCGCCGGGCGGCCTCGACCATGTCGAGGTAGCGGCCGGCGCCCCGGGCGTGGTGCGCCACCAGGGCGTAGTCCTTGCTGCCGGTCGACAGCAGCGTCTCCAGGGCCAGCTCGTGCAGGCGGCGACGCTGCCGGGCGAGCAGCTCGTCGGCGAGCGCCTCCCGGGTGAGCGCGTGCCGGAAGCTGAACTCGTCGTCGCCGGTCTCCACCATCAGCCCGCGCCGCACCAGGTCGCGCAGGGCGTCGATGAGCTCCGGCTCGCTGTGGCTCGTCACGGCCGCGAGCAGGTCGAACGGCACCTTGCGGCCGAGCACGGCGGCGGCCTCGACGATCCGCTTCTCGGTCGGGTCGAGGTCGTCGAGCTGCCGGCGCAGGGCCTCCGCGACGTTCCACGGCAGCGGCCGGTCGCACAGCGTGTCGAGGTCCTCGTCGCCGTTGGCCTTGATCAGCTCTTCGAGGAAGAACGGGTTGCCGCCGGTGCGGTTGTGCAGCGACAGCGCGGTCCTGTACGCCGGTGGCCGCCCGGTGACGGACTTGAGGAACTGCGACGTCTCGGCGAGGTTGAGCCGCTCCAGCCGCACGTTGGTCACCATGTACCGCCGTTCGAGGCGGGTCAGCAGGTCGGCGAGCGGGTGCCGGCGGGTGACCTCGTCGGGCCGGTACGTGCCGACGAGCAGCCTGGTGCCGGGCAGGTCCGCGATCCGCTCGAACAGCGCCACGCTCTCCGAGTCGGCCCAGTGCAGGTCCTCGAACACCACCACCGACGGCCCGGGCGTCGTCAGCTGCCGCACGATCTCCAGCCCGGCCTGGATCCGGTCGATCATGGACCGCGACGCGTCGGTGACCGTCACGAGCAGCTCCGGGTCGAGCCCGGCCGAGCGGTGGCTGCTGTCGATCGCGTCGAGCAGCACCTCGAACGGCCGGCTGAGCGTGCCGGGATCGGCCTGCCCGTCGAGCACCGGCACCGTCTCGGGCAACCCCGTGATCAGCTCCTGCACCAGACGGCTCTTGCCGATGCCCGGCTCGCCGCCGAGCATGGCGATGGAAGGCTCGGACCCGTCGAGAAGCCGGCGCAACCTGCGCAGCTCGTCGTCGCGGCCGACCATCACCTGGCTCACTCCGCTACGGCTGGCCCGCACGCAACCAGCCTACCGGCGGGCGGCCTGTGCGTCGGCTGTGACGCACGCGACCTGCGCCACCATGGCCGGTCGTCCTCGCCGGCCAGCCGACGGCGCCGGCCCAGGCCGAGCAGGCTCTCCTGACGGTGCTGGACCTGGACGAAGAGGAACACTGGGTGCATCATGGTCGACTCCTTGGCTCGGTGATGTCTCCATCCTGGTCGTGTAAGGAGCCGTTTCCATCTGTACCTGTTACGTATCTTGAGCGCCGCGGCGATACCTAGCCGGGCCGGCCGCACGTAGTCACCCGCTACGCCTGAGGAAGAAGTCCATGGCTCGGGTCCGCCGCCGAGGGGTGGACGCGCGGCAGCCCCGGACCGGTCGACGTCCGCGCCACCCGGAGGGATTGGGTGGCCGGGACGCGAGGTCCGGGGCTGCTGGGTTACGCCGGTGCGGGCCGGTCAGGCCGCGCTGCCGGAGCGGTCCGCTCTGCGGCGGAGCTTCACTCGGCTTGACCAGTGTTTGGCCTCGTCGAGCATGTGCAGCTGGCGCTGGCGGACGAGCTCGGTCAGAAGGATCGGGTGGACGTTCACTGCTGGCTCCTCTGGATCGTTGTGACACCATCGTCGCGCGGTAAGGTCCGCGCAACATCGGTAACACTTACCTAAACGCCTCCGGGCGACATACGTAGTCGGCCGGGCGACCGACGTACGTACACGTAGGTGACAGTGCCCCGGGTTTCTGGGTAACCGGTCGGCATGATGCTCATCGGCACGTCGGGCTGGCAGTACCGCGACTGGAAGGGCCGCCTGTACCCGGCCGACCTGCCGCAACGGTGCTGGCTGGAGCACTACGCGACCGCGTTCGGCACGGTGGAGGTCAACAACGCGTTCTACCGGCTGCCCGAGCGGTCGACGTTCGAGGCGTGGCGGGAGCGGACCCCGGACGACTTCGTGGTCGCGGTGAAGGCCAGCCGGTACCTGACGCACGTACGCCGGCTGCGCGACCCGGACGAGCCGGTGCGGCGGCTCATGGACCGGGCCGGCGGGCTCGGCGGCAAGCTCGGCCCGGTGCTCCTGCAGTTGCCGCCGACGCTGAAGCTCGACGTGGCGGCGCTGGACGCGACGCTGGCCGCGTTCCCGGCCGGCGTGCGGGTGGCGGTCGAGCCGCGGCACGAGACCTGGTGGGTGGACGAGGTGCGGCAGGTCCTCGACGCCCGCGGGGCGGCGCTGTGCTGGGCGGACCGCCACAGCCGGCCGGTGACCCCGCTGTGGTCGACCGGCGGCTGGTGCTACCTGCGGCTGCACGAGGGCCGCGCGGCGCCGTGGCCGCGGTACGGCCGGTCCGCCCTCGACACCTGGGCCGGCCGCCTGGCGGACTCCTGCGCGGACTCGTACGTCTACTTCAACAACGACCCCGGTGGCGCCGCCGTCGAGGACGCGGTCACGTTCGCCCACCTGGCCGGCCGCAGGGGCCAGGACACCTCCCGGGCCGGAAGTCTGGCCGGCCACGGGCGCTGAACCGCCCCTGCCCGAGCGGGGACGCACACCGGCGCCGAGGACGGAGGCCGAAGGACGGTGGCCGGAAGCGGGGAGCCGGAGGCGGGGTGAGGGCGGGGGCCGCCGTACGCTGTCGCGATGGCCAAGTTCCTGTGCGTGATCATGCTCCTGATCGCGTTGTTCGCGTTCCTGATCTGGCAGCGCAACCGGCTGCTGCGGCGCGGCCACCGCGACCAGGACTGACCGGCGACGCCCGCGACCAGGACCGGTCGGCAACGCCCGCGACCAGGACCGATCAGCCTCCGGCCGCGGCGAGGCCCGTCGGCGCCGGCCGCGGGAGCGGGGTCAGCAGGGGTCCAGGTCGAGGGACTCGGTGGTGGCGGCGACGAAGAGGCCCGGCTTCGGGCCGCCCGGCAGCGTGAACAGCGTGCTGCCGACGGTCACCACCGCCAGGCCGTGCCGCGGGTTGGGCATCGGCGGCAGGGCGCGCCACCGGTCGGCGGCCGGGTCGTAGAGCTCGACCTGCGGAAACGTCGCCTTGCCCTCGCCGCCGGCGGCGATGACCCAGCCGTGGCAGGTGCCGGTCGCGGCCAGGCCGCCGCGCGCGGTCGGCAGGTCGGGGCGCTTCGTCCACGCGCCGGTGGCCGGGTCGAACGACTCGACGGCCGCCAGGAGCTGCCCGCCGACGCGGCCGCCGACGGTGTAGAACCGGCCGCCCGCGGCCGCGCCGCCGAGGTGCTCACGCGGTGTGGGCGGGCCAGGTGCGGAGCGCCACCGGTCGGCCACGGTGTCGTACACGAGCATCGACGCGGCCAGGAGGTCCTTGCCGGGGCCGATCCCGCCGGCCACGAAGATCGACGTGCCCAGAACGGCGCCGGCGCCGGCGCCGCGCGCCTCGGGCAGGTCCGCGACCGACTCCCAGCGCTGCGCGCCGGCGGGCAGGCGGAACGCCGCGGCGCTCGGGGTGCCGTCGGCGAGGAACCCGCCGAACACGTAGACGGCCCCTCCGGCCGCGGCGGCCATCGCGTGGTTGACGGCGAGCGGCAGCGGCGGGCCGGCCGTCCAGGCGCGGGCGGCGGTGTCGTAGATCTCGACGGTGCTGACGCTGCCGCCGTCGCGCTGGTACCCGCCGGCGACCACGATCCTCGCGCCGGTGACGGCGGCGGCGACCTCGGTGCGCTCCGACGGCGCGTCCGGCAGGCGCCGCCACGGCGAGGCCGTCTGGTGCTGCGTAGGCTCGGCGGGCCCGCCGCACGCGACCGCCCCACCGCCCGCGGTCAGGCCGAGCAGCGTCGTGATGGCCACCAGTGCGACCCGCATGTTTCCAGTGTCGTCGATGGACGCCTGGATCGGTACAGTCGGGCTCTTCAGAAGTTTCAATTCATCTGATAGCCGATAAATTGTGACGACAAAGCGGGCAAACAGTACGAAGACGGTCTACGTTTCGCGTTCATGGAATTGCTGTGGGTGATGACGGGGCAACGGAACCGCTATGTTTTCGATATTCTGTGTGTTCTATGGGGACCGGAGGGGGGCCGCCCACATGGGCATGCGAGGTGTCGTGTCGAGACATGAGCGGTTGCGTGACGACAGGTGACCGCTACGCAGGACGTCGCCGCTGACTCGACGGCGACGGAGACCGTGCTCCACCTGCACCGGGCGGCCAACGCCGTCAGGCAGCACGTCGAGCAGGTGGTGCTGCGTCCGCGGCAGCTGACGTGGACGGGGTTCGTGGTGCTGCGCACCGTGTGGGCCGCACGCAGGATGGAGACCCGGCACGTCGCGGAGCAGGCGGGCATCTCCAAGGCGACGCTGACCGGCGTCGTCGACACACTGTCCGGCCGCGGGCTGGTGCGCCGCAGCCCTCACCCCGACGACGGCAGGCTCGTGGTGCTGCAGCTGACCCGCAAGGGCCAGCGCCTCATCCGGGAGCTGCTGCCGGAGTCGCAGAGCGCGGAGGTGTTCGCTCTGTCGTACCTGGAACCGGCCCAGCTCGCGGTCGTCACGACTGCGCTGCGTGGAATGATCGCTCACCTGGAGCGACCACGCTGATCCGGGCGCGGTCCGCGTCATCTCATCGGGCCTCATTCGTTGAACGCTGGGGGTCAAACGTGTGACCTCCGGCGCGGACGTCCGCGCGGATCTCGACTAATGTCGAGGCACCATGCGCGGATGCCGCATGGGCGAAATCTGCCCGAACGGGCACGAGGGTTGCATCCAGGGTGGTCTTTTCATCTCGCGGTGGACGGACCAGACTGCATGGAACCTGTGCCGAGTGGCTGGAAGGACCCCGATGACCGAGGCTGGCACGCACGACGGCGCCGGTGAGTCCGGCACGCCGGACCTGCCGCTGCGCTCGGCCGCCCCGGCACGCCGCGCCACCATCGGCGACCTCACGGCCAACGACCCGATCCGCATCGACGACTACCGGCTGATCGGTCAGCTGGGCATCGGCGGCATGGGCACCGTCTACCTGGCGCAGTCCCCCGACGGCTCCCGCGTCGCGGTGAAGCTGGTGCACGCGCACCTCGCCCGCGACCCGAGGTTCCGGGTGCGGTTCGCCGGCGAGGTCCGGGCCGCCCAGCGGGTCCCCGGCTTCTGCACCGCCCGCGTGCTCGACTCCGGCATGCACGAGGACCGGCCGTACCTGGTCACCGAGTATCTCGAGGGCATCCCGCTGTCGCGGCTCGTCGCCGACGACGGCCCGCTCGACCCGGCGATGCTGCACAGCGTGGCGCTCGGCGTCGCGGCCGCGCTCGCCGCGATCCACAACGTCGGCCTGGTCCACCGCGACCTGAAGCCGAGCAACCTCATGGTCACGCTCGGTGGTGTCCGGATCATCGACTTCGGCATCGCCCGCGCGATGGACGCCGCGAGCGACATCACCGGCACCGGCAACATCGTCGGCAGCCTCGGCTGGGCCTCCCCCGAGCAGCTGCGCGCCGAGGAGCCCTCGGCCGCCATGGACATCTTCGGCTGGGGCTGCCTGGTCGCGTTCGCGGCGACGGGGCGCCACCCGTACGGTGGCGAAGAGGCCGCGGCGCGCGCCTGGAAGATCCTCGAGGGCGAGCCCGACCTCAACGGCATCCCCGACCCGGTGCGGGACCTCGTCGCGGCCGCGCTCAGCCGCGACCCGCTGGACCGGCCCGACGCGCGGCAGCTGCTGCTCGGCCTCGCCGTGGACGACCTCGACGTGGCGCCGCTGCCGACGCAGAAGCGCTGGCTGCGGGGCACGACCCAGATGTCGCGCCGCCGGGTGACGTCGATGGCGATCGCGGTGCCGATGGCGCTGGCGCTCGTCTTCGCCGCCGCGGAGACCACGACCGACATGATGGGCGGCAAGTCCGACCCCGGCACGCACCGCGGCAGCACCACCGGCAACGAGGTCGGCACCAACCTGTCGCCGGCGCCGAACCCGCAGGTGACCGCCGTGCAGCGGCCCAACCCGGGCGCCACGGCCGGCGGGGGCGACCCGACCAACGGCCCGCTGGTGCCCCCGACCGCGTCCGGGGTCGTCTCGGCCACGTCGACCGCCGCGCCGACGACGACGGTGACGACGCCCGTCCCGACGACCGACCCGACCACCACCGCGCCGCCGACGACGCCGCCCCCCACCACGCCGCCGACCTCCGACCCGGTGTCGGACCCGCCCGCCGGCAACCCGGGCGCCTGACACGGCTCGGGGCGGCGCCGGAAAACCGGACGCCGCCCCGCTCGGGTGGTCACAGGACGTGCGTGACGTAACCCTCGATCGACTCGGCCAGCACGTCGGCGCCGGGGCGCGACCACACGGTGTCGTGGAAGACCTCGACCTCGATCGGGCCGGTGTAACCGGTGGCGTCGACCGCCTCACGGAACCGGCGCAGCTCCACGCAACCGGTGCCCGGCAGGCCGCGGCCGAGCAGCACGCCCTCCGGCAGCGGGGTGATCCAGTCGGCGACCTGGAAGCACGCGATGCGCGCCTCGGCGCCCGCCCTGGCCAGCTGCGTCCAGACCTGGTCGTCCCACCACAGGTGGTAGGTGTCGACGGCCACCCCCACCGCCGGGGCGGGGAACGGCGACGCGAGGTCCAGGGCGTTCGACAGGGTGGACACGACGCAGCGGTCCGAGGCGAACATCGGGTGCAGCGGCTCGATCGCCAGTCGTACACCTGCCGCGACCGCATGCGGGACCAGCTCACCGATCGCGTCGCCGACGATCCGGCGGGCCGCGTCCAGGTCGCGGCTGCCGTCGGGAAGACCGCCGCTGACCAGGACCAGCACCGGCGCGCCGAGCGTCGCGGCCTCGTCGATCGCGCGGCGGTTGTCGTCGAACCAGCCCGGCGTGGTGAAGAAGCCGCCGCGGCACAGGGTCGTGACGCGCATGCCGGCGGCGCGGACCAGGGCGGCGGTCCGTTCGAGGCCGAACGTGTCCACCTGGTCGCGCCACAGCCCGATCTGCGTCACCCCCTGCCGCACGCAGCCGGCGATCGTCTCGTCGACGGGCCAGCGCTTGGTGGTGGCCTGGTTCAGCGAGAACCGTTCGAGCTGCCGGGTGTTCACAGGTCGAGGGCCGGGATGTCGAGGCGGCGGCCCTCGCGGGCGGACTGGAGGCCGAGCTCGGCGAGCTGGACGCCGCGGGCGCCGGCGGCGAAGTCCCACGGGAACGCCGCGCCGTTCTCCGGGCCGTCGACGACGTGCCGCAGGAACAGCTCCCACTGCGCCTTGAAGCCGTTGTCGAACGGCTCGTTGTCCGGCACGGACTGCCACTGCGCGCGGAACGGCTCGGTGACCGGCAGGTCCGGGTTCCACACCGGCTTCGGGGTGGTGCCGCGGTGCTGGACGTGGCACTCGCGCAACCCCGCGACGGCGCTGCCGTGCGTGCCGTCGACCTGGAACTCGACCAGCTCGTCGCGGCGGACTCGGACCGCCCACGACGAGTTGATCTGCGCGACGATGCCGCCCTCCAGCTCGAACGTGCCGTAGGCGGCGTCGTCGGCGGTCGCCTCGTACTGCTGGCCGAGCTCGTCCACCCGGGTCGGGATGTGGGTTGCGATGGTCGCCTGCACCGAGCGGATCGGGGCGAAGAGCTGCTCCAGCACGTACTGCCAGTGCGGGAACATGTCCACCACGATGCCCCCGCCGTCGGCGGCGCGGTAGTTCCACGACGGGCGCTGCGCGGCCTGCCAGTCGCCCTCGAAGACCCAGTAGCCGAACTCGCCGCGCACCGACAGGATCCGGCCGAAGAAGCCGCCGTCGATGAGGCGCTTCAGCTTGCGCAGGCCCGGCAGGAACAGCTTGTCCTGCACGACGCCGTGCTTGATGCCGGCGGACCGCGCGGCGCGGCACAGCGCGACGGCGGCGTCGGTGTCCTCCGCCAGGGGCTTCTCGGTGTAGACGTGCTTGCCGGCGTCGATGGCCGCGCGGATCGCCTTCTCCCGCTGCTGGGTCACCTGCGCGTCGAAGTAGATCTGCACGTCGGGGCGGGCCAGCGCGGCGTCGAGGTCGGTCGTCCACTCGGTCAGGCCGTGCCGCTGGGCCAGCTGCTCCAGCTTGTCGGCGTTGCGTCCGACCAGGACGAGCTCCGGCCAGATCAGCGAGCCGTCGCGGGACGGCAGGCCACCCTCTTCGCGGATCGCGAGCAGCGAACGGACCAGATGCTGGCGGTACCCCATGCGGCCGGTGACGCCGTTGAGCACGATACCGATCGGGATGCGGGACACAGGACTCCTCAGGCGGCGGTGGCGTGGTAGGTGTCGAGCAGGCCGCACATGCCGTGCCGGCCGTGTTCGCTCGGCCGCGGCAGCACGCTGATGCCGCCGTGGCCGAGGTGACTCGCGTCGCCGGCGGCGAGCGCGTCGATCTGCCTCCCCGTCTCCAGCGCGGCCTGGAGCGCGCCGCGCTCCCACTTCTCGCGCCAGGCGGGCAGCTTCGGGGCGATCAGCCGGGCGGCGGCCGCGTGGAACTCGCCGAGCGCGTCGAGGCCCTTGTCGCGCAGCATGAGGAAGCCGGTGACGGCCAGGTCGCGGCGGCGGAAGGCGGCGCTCAGGTCGGTGCCCGGCACGCCGCCCTCGGGCAGCCGCACGGCCTCCGCGTAGGCGTCAGGGTCGGCGAGGACGTCGGGCGGGAACGTCAGGACCGCGTCGCCGGCCTCGGGCAGGCCGCTGTTCTGCATCACCACGACGATCTGCAGGCCGCCCTGGTTGACGAGGCGGTGGATCGTGCCGGGCGGGAACCAGGCGACGGTGCCGGCCTCGAGTCGCGTCTCGCGGTAGCCGCCGCTGGACAGCGTCTGCACGAGCCCCTCGCCGGCGGTCACCACGTACCCCTCCGAGCAGGTGAGGTGCATGTGCGGCGTCCCGCCGAGCAGCCCGTCGGGGGCGAGCGAGTCGTAGACGGACAGCCGGGAGATTCCGACCGCACCGGGCAGCTGGTCCATCTTCGATCCTCCAGGAAAACGCTTTCCTCTGGTGATGTCGACGCTAACCCGTATGCTGCGAACGAGTCAATGGAAGGGGGCGGATGATGGCGACGCTCGCCGACGTGGCCCGCCGTGCCGGGGTGTCTCCCGCGACCGCCTCGCGGATCATCAGCGGCAGCACGAAGCTCGTCACCGACGAGCTGCGCGAGCGGGTGCTGCGCGCCGTGGACGAGCTGCAGTACGTGCCGAACGCGCACGCGCAGTTCCTCGCCCGCGCGCAGCGGACCGCGGTCGGCGTGATCGTGCACGACGTCTCCGACCCGTACTTCGCCGAGATCACCCGGGGGCTGCAACAGGTCGCCACGGCGAACGGGCGGCTCGTCATCATCTGCAACAGCTACCGCGACCCGTCGCGCGAGCTGGAGTACGTGGAGCTGCTGCGGGCCCAGCAGGTCGCCGCGATCATCCTGGCCGGCTCCGGCTACCACGACCCGGCGTTCACGAAGGCGCTGACCGGCAAGCTCGCCGCCTACACCCGTACCGGCGGCCGGGTCAGCGTCATCGGCCGGCACGAGCTGCCCGGCGACGCCGTCATGCCCGCCAACGCCGACGGCGGGCACCTCGCCGGGGTGGAGGTGTTCGGCGGCGGGCACCGCAAGGTCGGGGTCATCGCCGGCCCGAAGGTGCTGACCACGACCACCGACCGGCTCGCGGGGCTGCGCCGGGCGGCCAAGCAGTACGGGCGGACGCTGCCGCCGCGCCGGATCGTCTTCGCCGACTTCGACCGCGACAGCGGCGCCGACGCCACCCGCCGGCTGCTGGACGACTCCCCCGACCTGACGGCGATCGTCGCCCTGAACGACTCCATGGCCGTCGGCACGCTCAGCGTGCTGCGCGAGCGGGGGATCGCGGTGCCGTCGCAGATGAGCGTGGTCGGGTTCGACGACATGCCGATCGCCCGGGACGTGACGCCGGCGCTGACCACGGTCCGGCTGCCGCTGACGGAGATGGGGGCGCGGGCGATGACCCTGGCCCTGGAGGACCGGGCGCGGACGCCCCGCGTGGAGCCGGCCGCCGCCACCTTGGTGCACCGCGAGTCCTCGGCGCCGCTGGCCACCTGACACGTTTCTGGTCCTTGCCGCCCCTGGGCGGCGGCCCGGTCCTTGTCGTCCCTTGGCGGCGGCTTGGCCCTTGGCGGCGGCTTGGCTTTGTCAGCCCGTGGCGGCCATGTCCGCGTATGTCGGCAGGCCCGCGGTGCGCACCGGGGTGCCGTCGCGGACCGCGCGGGCGGC
This sequence comes from Dactylosporangium sp. NPDC049742, assembly GCF_040674675.1. Classification (NCBI taxonomy): domain Bacteria; kingdom Bacillati; phylum Actinomycetota; class Actinomycetes; order Micromonosporales; family Micromonosporaceae; genus Dactylosporangium; species Dactylosporangium sp. NPDC049742. The sequence continues at coordinate 77,636 of NZ_JBFANF010000050.1, forward strand.
CTCCACGGCCGCGGCGAGCGCCGCCCGGAACAGCAGCGACCCGGTGCTCACCCGCCGCACGCCCAGCGCCGTCAGCTCTGCGAGGGTGGGCCCGCAAGGGTCGTGCAGGACGTTGACCGGCACGTCCACCGCACGGACGACGGCATCGATGTCGCCCGGTTCCCGCAGCCCCGGGACGAACACCCCGTCGGCGCCGGCGTCCGCGTACGCCCGCACCCGCCGCACCGCCTCGCCCAGGTCACCGGCTCGCTGCCAGTGCGTGTCGGTGCGCGCGTTGACGAACAGCTCGGGCACCTCCCGCTTCACCGCCCTGATCAGGCGCACCTGCGTCCCGACCGGACCCATCGCGTCCTCGACGTTGACCCCGGCGGCTCCTGCGGCGGCGACCGCGACGGCCATGCCCACCGAGCCCCGCTCGATGTCGACGGTCACGTGGCAGGGCAGCCCGGTGATCCTCCGGACGAGCCGCAGCGCGTCGGCGTCGGTGGCACCTTCCCCGTCGGGCACGCCGTTCGCCGCGGCGACCCCGAGGCTCGTCGTCCCGACCGCCACGAACCCCGCCCGCACCAGCATCCTGGCCGACGCGACGTCCCAGGCGTTCGGCAGGACCAGCGGCGCACCCGAGCGGTGCAGGGACCGGAAGTCACTCACCGCCCACCTCCCGGGTGCTCCGCCACCGAGGCGCTGACGACCCCTTGGGCGATCGCGATCGCGTGGGCGCGGCCCGGACAACGCCGCGGACCCGCACCGAACGGGATGCCCTGGAGGCTGACGCGCACCACCTCACCCGCCTCGACCCGGATACCGCCCACCCCGACCGGGCTCCCCGAACGCCCGACCGGCTCAACGTGCACTCCGGGACGCCCCTCCGACTCGACGCGGACTTCGGAAAGTTCCCCCGGCCCGACACGGACCTCGGAACGCTCGTCCAGCCCGGCGCCGGCCTCGGGGCGGTCGGCCGGCTCGGCGGCGGTGTCCGTTCGGTTGGCCGGTTCGGCGCGGGTGCCGGAGAGGCCGGTCGGCTCTGGGTGGCCGGCGGTGAGGGTGACCGGCCGGGTGGCCATGCGCTTCGTGGCCGGGACCGGCGGGGTGTCGCGCAGCGCCGCTTCCAGGCTCGTGGCGCGGGCCCGGGCGATCAGGGCGGCCGTCGCGTCGCAGGCCTGGACCAGCAGGCCGATCCGCGCGGCGGTGGTCTCGTCCGGTGTTCCGCCGCACAGGTCCACCAGCGCGCGCACCGCCTCGTCGGCCGCGGGCTCGTCGCCGGTGCCCGGGTGGTACGCGGCGGCGACGACACGGACCGCGGCGAGGGTCGTTCGTGAGGAGGAGGGCAGGCCGAGGGCGGTGCACAGGAGTTGCACGGGGTGGAGGTGCGGGGATGACGCGGCCGCCTCCCGGAGCGCCACGGGGTCCACTGTGGACAGCAGGGACTCGCTGAGGGCACGGCGGCGGGTGTACGCGTCGCCGGCGCTGAACCGGCCGACGGCGGATCGCAGCCAGGCGATGCCGTGGGTGGCGGCGGGCACCGGCGGGACCACGAACGCCGGGTCGTGGAGCACGGCGAGGGCGGCGCCCGGGTCGTCGATCGTCTGCATGGTCCGACGGTAGGACCGCGACCGTTCGGTCCGGGACGAACTGACCGGCGCGGACAATCGGGGGTATGACCGCACCGTCCTCGCTCGCGCAGCTCGCCGCGCTCCTCGCCGACGAGACCCGGGCCGCGATGTGCCTGGCGCTGCTCGACGGCCGGGCCTGGACCGCCGGCGAGCTGGCCCGGCACGCCGGGGTCGCCCGGTCCACCGCGACCGAGCACCTGCACCGGCTGACGGCCGGCGGGCTGCTGGCCGAGGAGCGGCAGGGGCGGCACCGGTACGTCCGGCTCGCCGACGCCTCCGTCGCCGCGCTGCTGGAGGACATGTCGGCGCGGCTGGCGCCGGACGCGACGCGGCCCACCGGGCTGCGCGCGGCGACGGCGTCGGCGGCGCTCGCGCGAGGGCGGACCTGCTACGACCACCTCGCCGGGCGGCTCGGCGTCGCGGTCACGGACGCGCTGACGGCGCGGGGGCTGTTGGACCAGTCGGGAGGGTTCGCGCTGACGGAGGCGGGCCTGCGCTGGATGGCCGGCCAGGGCCTGCGGCTCGACGGCGGCAAGCGGCCGGTGGCCCGCGCCTGCCTCGACTGGACGGAGCGGCGCCCGCACCTCGCCGGGGTCGCCGGGGCACGGCTGTGCGAACGCTTCCTGGCCCGCGGCTGGGTCGCGCGGATCGGGTCCGGGCGCGCCGTGCGGGTCACCCCGGACGGCCGGGCCGCCCTCGCCGACCTGCTCGGCATCGACGGCGTCGATTAGGTTTCACGGCCGTTGGGTACTCAGCGATCACTACGAAGGAGGCCGTTGTGTTCGCTGTGATCGCCGCGATCCTGTTCGCTGTCGCGCTGCTGATGGACCTGTTCGGGGCCGACGCCGGGCCGGTGCTCGACGTGGGGACCCTGAGCCTGGCCGGGTTCCTGTGCGTCGCCCTGCACCTCGCCGGCGCGGGCACCTGGCACACCCGCTACGGAAGCTACCGCCGGCGGCGCCGCTGAGCGTGCTCGCCGCACGGGCCTTGCACGGCCGCGTCCGACCCGGGAACGGGGTCCGGGCGCGGCCGTCGCCCTTTCCGGCGACACTGGCCGGTATGAGCGTGCGCATCGAACGGTCCGGACCCGTGTGGACGGTCGTGCTCGACCGGCCGGAGACCCGCAACGCCGTCGACCGGGACACGGCGGAGCGGCTCGCGGCGGCGTTCCGCGAGTTCGACGCCGACGACACCGCCGCGGTCGCCGTGCTGTGGGGCGCCGGCGGCACGTTCTGCTCCGGCGCCGACCTGAAGGCGGTCGCGGCCGGCACCGGCAACCGCGTCGAGCCCGACGGTGACGGCCCGCTCGGCCCGACCCGGATGCGGCTCGCCAAGCCCGTGATCGCGGCGGTCGCCGGGCATGCCGTCGCGGGCGGACTGGAGCTGGCGATCTGGTGCGACCTGCGGGTCGTCGAGGAGACGGCGACGTTCGGCGTGTACTGCAGGCGCTGGGGCGTGCCGCTGATCGACGGCGGAACGGTCCGGCTGCCGCAGTTGATCGGGGTCGGCCGCGCCCTCGACCTGATCCTGACCGGCCGGCCCGTCGACGCGGCGGAGGCGCACCGCATCGGCCTCGCGGACCGCGTCGTGCCGCCGGGCGAGGCCAGGCGCGCGGCGGAGGCCCTGGCCGCGACGCTCGCCGACCTGCCGCAGGAGTGCCTGCGCAACGACCGCCGTTCGGTGTACGACTCGCTGGGCCGCCCCCTCGAAGACGCCCTCGCGATCGAGCACCGCCTCGGCGTCGCCTCGCTCCGCGCGGGTGCCACCGGCGGCGCCGCCAGGTTCGCTTCCGGCGAGGGCCGCGGCGGCCGACCCGCCGGCCCCTGACCCGCACCGGCACTGACGGGGCAAAGCCATTGACCAGCGCCTGCGGGGGCGGTGGTGGGCGCTGTCTCGACGTGGGTGCGGGTGGGGTGGACGTAGGGTGGGCGCATGGTCGACAGGGACGCGGTGGAGGCGGCGGCGCGGCGGATCGAAGGGCATGTGCGGCGCACCCCGTCGGTCGAGGTGGCGCCCGGGCTGTGGTTCAAGCTGGAGCTCCTGCAGCACAGCGGCTCGTTCAAGGCGCGCGGTGCGTTCAACCGGATCCTCGCCGCCCGGGAGGCCGGTGAGCTGCCGGCCGCGGGGGTCGTCGCGGCGTCGGGTGGCAACGCGGGGCTGGCGGTGGCGTTCGCGGCGGCGCGGCTCGGCATCCCGGCGGAGGTGTTCGTGCCGGAGGTCGCGCCGGCCGTGAAGGTCCGCAAGCTGCGGCAGCTCGGCGCCGTCGTGCACCAGCACGGGCGGGAGTACGCGGAGGCGTACGCGGCCTCGACGATCCGGGTCGCGGAGACCGGGGCGCTGTTCGTGCACGCGTACGACCAGCCGGAGATCGTCGCCGGGCAGGGCACGCTCGCGCTGGAGCTGCCCGAGGTCGACACGGTCCTGGTCGCCACCGGTGGCGGGGGGCTCGTCGGTGGCGTCGCGGCGGCGGTCGGTGACCGGGCTCGGGTCGTCGCCGTCGAGCCGGCCGGTGCACCGACCTTGCACGCGGCCCTCGCCGCGGGTCGTCCCGTGGACGTAGCGGTGGACAGCGTCGCCGCCGACTCGCTCGGTGCGCGGCGGGTGGGGACGATCGCGCTCGCCTCGGCCGTCCGGCACGGGGTGCGCAGCGTGCTCGTGGACGACGAGGCGATCGTCCGGGCCCGCCGGCGCCTGTGGGCGGAGCACCGGATCGTGGTCGAGCTCGGCGCGGCCGCCGCCTACGCGGGGCTCGGGCGGCTCGACGACGCGGGGCGGGTGGCGGTGGTGCTCTGCGGGGCGAACACCGACCCGGCCGACCTGGTCGACGCAGCGCCCGCTGAGACAGTTCAGGATCTGTCTCAAGGCGTGTAACCTGCCTGGCATGCCGCCCGACGAGATCTTCGACGCGGCCATGCAGCGGTTCCTGGAGCAGCGCCGGGTCGACATGCGCTCGCTCGCGGCCGAGCTGGGCATGGGCCGCGCCACGCTGTACCGGCGCGCCGGCGGCCGCGACCAGTTGCTCGGCGCGGTGCTGTGGCAGCTCACCCAGCGCAGCCTGCAGCGGGCCGTGAAGCACGCCGAGGGCCGCCGCGGCGCCGACCGGATCGTCGCGGTGATCGGCAACTTCCTTGCCGGCGTCATCGAGCAGCCGAGCCTGCGGCACTTCCTCGCCGCGGAGCCCGAGGCGGCGCTGCGCATCCTCACGTCGAAGCACGGTGTCGTCCAGCCGGGGGTCCGCGCGCATCTGGAGGGCCTCCTGCAGGAGGAGATCGCGGCCGGCGCCTTCGTTCCCAGGATGGACGCGCGGACCCTGGCCTTCGTCCTGGTCCGCATCGGCGAGAGCTTCCTCTACGCGGACGCGATCGCCGACGGCGAACCGGACGTCGAGCAGGCGTTGCAGGTGATCGGGCGGCTACTGGACGACCAGCCGTGACACGCCACTGCGCACCGCGTAGGCCTTGACCCGGCGGGCGGTGGTGTCGCGGTCGGTGCGCTCCCGGACGTGGAACCACTCCATCCGGCACGCGTCGGGGCGGATCTCCAGCACGCCGTAGCCGTGCCCTTCCAGCTCGGCCCACTTCACGTGCCCGTTGGCCGCCTGCACCAGCGACGCGGCGACCGGGCCGACGAAGCCGGGCGGGACGCCGAGGAAGTCGTTGACGTTGTCGCTGGTCACGGACGGCACGACGAACTCGACGGCGGTCGGCGAGCCGACCGTGGACTTCGTGACCAGCTCGCTGGCCCACGACGTGTGGATGTCGCCGGTGATGAACACCGTGTCGCGGACGTTGTTTGCCCGCAGGTGGTTCACGAGCTCGTCGCGGTCGGCGTTGTACCCGTCCCACTGGTCCGTGTTGATCGCGTAGCCGTTCGAGGGGATGCCGAGCAGCTTGCCGAGCGGGCCGAGCAGCCACGCGGGGAGGGTGCCGACGTCGACCCGGGCGATCATGTCGGGGTTCCCGACGATCTTCCACCGGGCGGTCGAGGACGCCAGGCCCTGCTTCAGCCAGGCCATCTGCCCGTCGCCGGTGATGGTGCGCGACGGGTCGTCCACGGCCGTCCCGGAAGCCTGTTGCGACCGGTACGAGCGCAGGTCCAGCATCGACAGCTCGGCGAGCCGGCCGAAGCGGAGCCGGCGATAGATGGCGCCGTCCTCGCCGAGCCGGACCGGCATCCACTCCGCATACGCCTGCCGGGCCGCCGCCACCCGCGCCGCGAAGGAGCCCTCGGTGGCGGGGTCGTGGTTCTCGGCGCCGCCGGCCCACATGTCGTTGGCGACCTCGTGGTCGTCCCAGGTGATGACCCACGGGACGGCGGCGTGCAACGCCTGTGCGTCGGGATCGGTCTTGTACTGCGCGTGCCGGATGCGGTAGTCGGCGAGGCTGACGATCTCGTGGGCCGGTTCGGTGCGGCGCACCGCGGTGCCGCCGGCGGTGAAGCCTCCCGTCGCGTACTCGTAGATGTAGTCCCCGAGGTGGACGACCGCGTCGAGGTCACCGCGGGCGGCCAGACGCCGGTACGCCGCGAAGTAGCCGGCCTCCCAGTTGGAGCAGGAGACGACGCCGAAGCGCAGCAGGGCCAGGTCGGCGTCGGCGGCGGGCGCGGTCCGGGTGCGGCCGGCCGGCGACCAGACACCGGCGACGCCGAAGCGGTAGTGGTAGGTCGTCGCGGGGGCCAGGCCGCGGGCGTCGACCTTGACGGTGTGGTCGCGCTCGGGCCCGGTGGTGACGGTGCCGCCGGCGACCACGTCGGCGAACCCGGGGTCGGTGGCGATCTGCCAGGTCACCGCGACCGACGGCCCGGCATCCGAGCCGGGGGTGGCCGACGGCGTCGGGGTCACCCGGGTCCAGAGCAGGACGCCGTCAGGCAGCGGGTCGCCGGAGGCCACGCCTGCAGGAAGACCGGGGTCGCGGCGTGCGCGCCGGCGGCCGTGACCACGGCGACCGCGGTCGCGCCGCCGGTCACCAGCAGGGCGCGGCGCGTCAATGCATCGACAGTCATGCTCGGCAGTTGTACGGCACCCGGTTACCCACGGGTACCCGTACGAACGGAAGTCCCGGCGAACGGAGGATGACCGCCTCCGAAAAACCCGGACATGTCGGATTCGTCCATCGACCGCGAGAGCCGGTACTTGCGCCAGGACGTATGTTCTTCGCATGGCCACGGTGCTGCTGGTTGAGGACGACCATGTCGTGCGGGGCGCCCTGCTGCGCTCGTTGACCGACCGGGGTCACACGGTGCACGCGGTCGGCACCGCGCTGGAGGCGTTGCGGCGGTTCGCCGCCGAGACACCGGACCTGGTGGTGCTCGACCTAGGGCTGCCCGACCTGGACGGCGCCGACGCGCTGCGGATGCTGCGCGGCATCGCCGACACGCCGATCATCATCGCCACCGCGCGCGACGACGAGGCGGAGATCGTGCGGCTGCTCAAGGCCGGCGCCGACGACTACATGATCAAACCGTTCACCTCCGCCCACCTCGACGCCCGGATGACCTCCGTGCTGCGCCGCACCGGACGGGCGAGCCGCGAGGAACCCACCGCCATCGAGGTGGGAGGCTTGCGTGTCGACATCGGACAACGGCAGGCACACTTGCACGGTGAGCCGCTGACGCTGACCCGCAAAGAGTTCGACCTGCTGGCGTACCTCGCCGCCCGTCCCGGACGAGTGGTCTCACGCCGTGAGCTGTTGGAGGAGGTATGGCGGCAACCCTCAGTGGGCGAGGACCAGACGATCGACGTGCATCTGTACTGGCTACGCCGGAAACTTGGCGAGAGCGCCTCGGCGCCCAGATACCTGCACACCGTGCGGGGCGTGGGCTTCAGGTTCGCGGCGCCGGACTGAGGCGGACCCTCGCCTACGTCTGCGCCGCGGTCACCACGATGGTGGCCCTGGCGTTCCTGATCCCCCTCGGGCTGGTCGTGCAGCAGCTCGCCCGCGAGCGTGCCTTCGCCGACGCCGAACGCCAGACCGCCGTGGTCGTGGCGGTCCTCACCGTGACCACCGACCCCCTGGCGATCGAACGGGCCATCGCCAGCACCGGCGGCCCGGCGGTCAGCCGCGTCTCGGTGCACAACCTGGGCGAGGAGGGCCTCGAGATCGGCACCGGGCACGCCGCCCCGAAGGACCTCGCCCGCGCCGCCGACCAGGCGGCCCCGGTCACGGCGACCGTCACCGGCGGGGTGTCCTACCTGGAGCCGGTGGACGTCGGGTCGGGCCGCACGGCGGTCGTGGAGGTCTTCATCCCCGAGGACGAGCTGTCCAACGGGGTGAGCGGCGCCTGGTGGGCGCTGACCGCCGTCGCGCTGGGGCTCGTCATCGCCTCCGTCTGGGTCGGCGACCGCCTCGCCGCGAAGGTCACCGCGTCGGCCCGCCAGCTCGCGGGCGCCGCGGGGGCGCTGAGCGAGGGGTACCTCGACGTGCGCCTCGACCCGTCGGGGCCGCGGGAGCTGGCCGAGGCGAGCTTCGCGCTCAACGTGATGGCCGACCGCATCATGGCGCTGCTGACCAACGAACGCGAGCTGGTCGCGGACCTGTCGCACCGGCTGCGCACACCGCTGACCGCGCTGCGGCTGGACGCCGAGACGCTCGACGACAGCCAGGACGCCGAGCGGATCCGCGACGCGATCGCCGCGCTCGAGGTCGAGATCGACAAGCTCATCCGCGCGATGCGCGAGCCGATCGACGCGCACTCCCCCACCCCCGACCGCGGCGAGCGCAGCGACGGCGCCGCCGCGTCGACCGGCGAGCAGGGCTGCGACGTCGCCGAGGTCGTCCGGGACCGGATGATGTTCTGGTCGGCGGTCGCCGGTGACCAGGAGCGCGACTGCAAGGCGATCGGCACCGAGGGGCCGGCGCCGGTCCACGTCGCGAAGAGCGAGCTCGCCGCCGCGCTGGACGCGCTGATCGGCAACGTCATCCGGTACACGCCCCAGGGCGTGCCCTTCGAGGTCGCGGTCACCCGGCGCGACGACGGCTACGTCGTGCTGCGGGTGGAGGACGGCGGCCCCGGCATCCCGGACCCGGAGCTGGCGCTGCAGCGTGGCGAGAGCGGCCAGGGCTCGACCGGGCTGGGCCTGGACATCGTGCGGCGGGTCGCGATCGAGGGCAACGGCACCGTCAACATCGGCACGTCCGCCACGCTCGGCGGCGCCAGCGTCGTCATCGTCATGGCCGACGCCGACCCGGCGCCGAAGGAGCAGCCGCCGCAGAGCCGGTTCGGCCTCGTCGGCCGCCTCTCCAGGGAGCCGAACGAACGCCGCCGCCGCGGCAAGCCTGCCTGAGCCCGCCTCCCGCTCGAGCTGATCCGGAACGACTTTGTGCTGCTCCGACGGCACGAAGTCGTCCGGATCACGGGAGGGACACAGAGGGAGCGGGCGCGCGCACCCGCCGTGAACAGGTAGGACGCCTGCCTGTTCGCCGCTGGTCGGGCCCTCGGGCACGTGAAACGCCATCTGGCGAAGCGGCAGCGTAGGACTGCCACAAGTCTCGGTTATGAGTCCCTTAATTGGGTCGTTCGGGCTGGAACGGCACGTTGACGGATCGCTATGGTCAGCCCGTTCCCACGTGGACGGACCGGCACTCACCCGCCTTGCCACCCTCGAAGGCCGGCCGTCCCGCGCGCGGCGGGGACGGGTACCTCTGCCCTGTGCCCGTCCCTGCCGCGCCTCCTTTTCCCCTCCGGAGGAACCGAGCGTGTCTCGAGTCTTGCGCCGCGTGGCTGTGACCGTGGCGGTCGCGGTGGTCGGCACGGGTGCGGCGATCGCCGGACCAGGTGCGATCGACGACCTGTTCAACGAGAAAGGCCCTGCCGCGATCAGTCGCGCGCCGGCCGACAACCCTGAGCTCGGCCTGGTGTACGCGGGTCTGACGCCGGCGAAGAAGGGCCAGCCGTGCGTCGGCGGGTACCAGCTCACCGAGCGCGGCCAGTGCAGCCACGGCCCTGACGTCCCGCCGTCCGGCCTGACCGTGCGGGGCACGATCGCCCCGATCACGGCCGCCGGCCCCACGCAGGTCGTCCCCGAGACGGACACCGCGGCCGCCCCGCTGGAACAGACGGTCACCGCCGAGGACGGCTCGGTCGCCTCCGAGGGCGGTTTCGCTCTGGTACCGGAGGCCGGCGCCGACACCGCGCTGGGCTACACGATCGGCGCCTCCGGCGTGGCCTGCGACGGCGACGGCGTGGCCGGCAAGCGCGTGCAGGTGCTGTACGTGCGCGACGCCAACACGGCGAGCCGGTTCAACCAGTACCTGGAGAGCTTCCGCACCTGGAGCGCCGGCGTCGACGCGATCTACAACACCAGCGCCAAGGAGACCGGCGGCGAGCGGCACGTCCGCTTCGTGACGACCGCCGACTGCAAGGTCGACGTCCGCGAGGTCGAGCTGCCCGCGGGTGGTCTCGCCACGTTCGACGCGACGATCCAGGGGCTCAAGGCCCTCGGGTACAACCGGACCGACCGCAAGTACATGATCTTCGGCGAGTCGAAGGTCTACTGCGGCATCGGCACCTTCAACGGCGACACCCAGCCGGGCGTGAACAACCGCAGCAACGGCGGCCCCGGCTACGGCCGCAGCGACTCCGGCTGCTGGACGGCGAGCGTCGCCGCGCACGAGCTGGGGCACAACCTCGGCGCCGTGAACAACAACGCGCCGAACTCCAGCAAGGCCGGGCACTGCCTCGATGAGTACGACATCATGTGCTACAACGACTCGGGTGGCCTGAAGACGTCCGTCCGGGCCGGTTGCACCGACAAGGCCGGTGAGAACCGGATGGACTGCAACCACGACGACTACTACAACACCAACCCGAGCCCGGGCAGCTACCTCGCGAACAACTGGAACGTGGCCAACAACCAGTTCCTGATCGCGGGCCCCGGCGGCACCACGCCGCCCCCGCCGTCGCCGACGGCGTCCCCCACCCCGACGAAGACCGCGTCGCCGACGCCGACGCCGTCGAAGACCGTGTCGCCCTCGCCGTCGAAGTCGGTCTCGCCGACGCCCACGAAGACGGCTTCGCCGACGCCCACGCCGACGAAGCCGCCGACGGGACTCAAGGAGCTGCGGGTCAGTGACACCACCGCCAACTCGGTGCGCCTGTCCTGGGACGCGGCCGCGGCCGGCAGCCGCTACGCGGTCGTCCTCAATGGACGCTCCATCGGCCAGGTCGGCTCGACCAACGTCCGGATCGTCGGTATGCGCCCCGACACCGACTACCAGATCGGGATTTCGCTCGCGCAGAACGGCACCCTGACCCCGTGGACGACGACCGTGAAGGTCCACACCGCGGCGGCCCCGGCGCCGACGGCCGGCGCGTGGATGGTGTTCGGCAACAGCCTGACCGGCGGGGTGGCCGACGTGTTCGGCGCCCGCAGCGCGGCCGGCACGCCGATCATCATCTACCGCCAGCACGGCGGGGCGAACCAGCAGTGGAAGCTGGAGCAGGTGGCCGGCGGCAGGTACGTGGTCCGCTCGAAGGCGACGAACGCCTGCATCACCACCACGGGTGACAAGGACGTCGCCGGTGCGACCCTGGTCCAGGGCGACTGCGCGAAGGCCCTGCAGTGGACGATCACCAAGACCGAGTTCGGTGTCTCGGTGCAGTCCGCGAGCGGCCTGGTCGTCGGCGTCAGCAACAACCAGTACTTCGGCAGCCGGCTGCTCGTCCTGCAGAAGCCGAGCGGCGCCAAGTACCAGAGCTGGATCCCGCAGCGCGCGTGAACCGGTCCTCAACCGATCGCGGCCCGGCGCCCTGGTGGCGCCGGGCCGCGGCCTGCGTGGCGGCGGCCCTGGCCCTCGCCTCCGGCACGGTGCTCGGCACCGCGAAGCCAGCCGCCGCCCATGACGGCGTCACCCTCACCCTGCACGGCGACGGCCGCGGCTCGGTGTGGGTGACGGCGACCTGGCAGGACGGCCACCCGGTCACCGAGGCCGTCGGCATCACGCTGCTGGCCACGACCGCCGACGGGCGCCGTGAGGGCCCCGCCGGCCTGCGCCGCAACGGTGACGCGCTCACGTTCGCCGGCACGCTCGCCGCCGGCGACTGGACGGTCGTGGCCGAGATGGGCACGCCGGCGATCGGCCGCTGCCAGGGCGTGCTGCACGTGGCTCCCGACGGGGCGCCGCAGGACATCGTCTGCGCGCCGCCCCCGGCCGCGGCGGCACCACCTCCGGCGCCGGCACCGCGGACGTCGTACGGCTGGGTCTGGTACGTGCTGGGCGTCGCGGCGCTCGCCGGCGTCGCCGCGTGGCTGTTCCACCGGCGGTCGGCGGCGGCCGCGAAACGCAAGCCCTCCTCCCGGAGGACGACCCCGCGCCGCAAGTGACGTGCGTCGCTACCTTCGATCCCTTGAATTCGCTTGACCGGTACAGTGCCTGGCGCTACTGTACCGGTATAGGCACTGGACCGGTACAGTACCGGGCAGGCCTGGTTCGAGGAGGTCGGCCGTGTTCCCGTTCGCGATGATCGAGTCTCAGAACGCGATGGCCCACGAGGTCCGCAGCGCGCTGCCCCAGGCGCCCGTGGTCGCGCCCGCCGCCCCGCTCATCGGCGGCCGGGCGGACAGGTCGCGCCGGGTCCGCGCGGCGCTCGCGGCGACCCTGCACCGGGCCGCCGACGCGGTCGCCCCGGCCGCCGCGTGCAGCCCCGCGAGCTGAGGCAGGATATCGTCGGCGGGTCCCCTGACGGGGCCCCGCGACGACAGCCGGGAGGTGCGCATGGCAAGGGTCACCTTGCAGACGATCGCCGACCAGGTCGGTGTGAGCCGGATGACCGTCTCCAATGCCTTCTCCCGGCCGGACCAGCTCTCCCCCACCCTGCGCGACAAGATCCTGGCGGTCGCCTCGGACCTCGGCTACGTGGGGCCCGACCCCGCGGCCCGTGCCCTGGCCCGCGGCACGACCGGCGCCGTCGGCGTCCTGCTGACCGAGTCGTTGCGGTATGCGTTCAACGACGAGGTGGCCACCACGTTCCTCGGCGCGATCTCGGAGGAGCTGGCCCCGACGGGCCTGGCCCTGACGCTGCTGACCGCCGCCGCCCGCGAGGACGTGGTGCCCGCCAGGGACGTCGCCATGGACGGCGCGATGGTCTACTCGTGCGACCCGGCATCCACGGCCGTGGACTGGCTCATCCGGCGCAGGATCCCGCTGGTCTTCATCGACCAGGTGCCCACCGGCGGCATCCCCTGCGTCAACGTCGCCGACCGTCCCGGCGCCCGCGCCGCCGCCCAGCACCTGGTCGACCTCGGTCACCGGCGCGTCGCCGTCGTCACCAGCGGCGTCCGCGGCGCCCACGGCCTGCTGCCGACCGGCTCCGTCATCCCGGGCGCCGCGGTCGACGAGGAGGCGGCGGTCGTCGACGGGTACGTCGCTCAGCAGCGCATCCTCGGCTGGCTCGACGCGCTGACCCCGGCCGGCATCACCCCGCCGGTCGTGCGGCTCGCGCACGGCCAGCCCGAGGACGGCTACGACGGCGCCAAGGTCCTCCTCGCGCAGGACCCGCGCCCCACCGCGATCCTCTGCTTCTCCGACGCGATCGCCCAGGGCGTCGTCCAGGCCGCGCACGACCTGGGCCTGCGGGTGCCCGAGGACCTGTCGGTGGTCGGGTTCGACGACAGCCCGCTCGCCGCCCGGATGCGGCCGGGGCTGACCACCGTGCGCCAGGACGTCCTCGCGAAAGGCCGGGCGGCCGCCGCCGCGCTCACCCGGGCGATCGCGGAGACCCGCGCCGGCACCGAACCGACCGCCGAGCAGATCCTCGTCCCGGCCGACCTCATCGTCCGCGAGAGCACCGCACCGCCCAGCTGAAGCGACCGGCGCCGCACCCGCCCAAGCACTGCCCAGCCCAGGCGAAGCCGCCGCGCCACGCCCGCCCAAGCGCCGTCCGGCCGCGGGCGAAGCGGCCGGCGCCGCAGACGCCCGAGCGCCGGCCGCCCGAGTGAGGCGACCGGCGCCGGGACGCGGCGTGGGGCGGGCGGGCGGGCGGGCGGGGGGCCCCCCCCCCCCCCGCCGGCGCGCCCCCCCGGGGGGGCGGGCCCCGGGGGGGGGCCCGCAGGGGGGTTGGGGGGTTGGATGATTC
>NZ_JBFANF010000051.1:0-256 GCF_040674675.1 Dactylosporangium sp. NPDC049742
TCCGGGCGGGAGTGGCACCGGATCGGCGGCGGCCGGACCGGCGGCGACGGCCACCGCCCCGGCCGCCGCGACCAGGCTCACGGCAAGAAGAGTGAAGGAGGTGGGAACGGCGCCGGACAGCACGCGGCGCGCAGCACGCTGCGATGTGATCACTTGAGGCCCCCGCGAAAGTGACAGTCATCGAAACGTAGGGGCAGCCATGCACTCGTGTCAATCAGCCGTGGGGGCGCCCCGCCAGCGGGTCGCCGGCCCGGCC
>NZ_JBFANF010000051.1:266-90595 GCF_040674675.1 Dactylosporangium sp. NPDC049742
CTTTTCCGTCTCGCTGCCCTCCAGCATCTCGCCCAGTCCCAGCCTCTCGCGGCGCGCCGCCTCCCCGTCGTCTCCACCCCGGCGCCCCCGCCCCCCCCCCCCCCCCACGGCCGCGGCCCTGACCCGTCACCGTGGTGCGGTGCCGTAGTAGGCGGTCCGCATGATGTCGCGGAGGTCGTCCAGCATCGGCATCCGCGGGTTCGCCGGGGCGCACTGGTCCAGGTAGGCGTTCATCGCCTGCTGCGGCAGCGCGTCCAGGAACGTCTGCTCGTCGACGCCGGCGGCCTGGAACGACGGCTCGATGCCGACCTCGGCGCGGAGGCGCTCCACGGCGGCGGCGTAGGACTCCACGCCCTCCTCGGGGGTGCCGGCCGGCAGCCCGAGCGCCTGGGCGATCTGCTGGAAGCGCTCCGGGGCCACGTACCGCTCGTACTTCGGCCAGGCGGTCAGCTTCGCCGGCACCGTGCCGTTGTGGCGGATGACGTGCGGCAGCAGGATCGCGTTGGTGCGCCCGTGGGCGATGTGGAACGTGGCGCCCAGGGTGTGGGCCAGGGCGTGCACCATGCCGAGGAACGCGTTGCCGAAGGCCATGCCGGCGATCGTCCCGGCGTTGTGCATCTTCTCCCGCGCGGTCGCGTCGGTGCGGCCCTGGTGCACCGCCGCCGGCAGGTACTGGAACACCAGCTTGATCGCGTGCAGGGCGAGGCCGTCGGTGTAGTCGTTGGCGTACACGGACACGAACGCCTCGGTGGCGTGGGTGAGGCAGTCGAAGCCGCTGTCGGCGGTGACGTTCGCCGGCAGGTCGGCCGTCAGCACCGGGTCGATGATCGCGACGCTCGGGGTGAGCGCGTAGTCGGCCAGGGGGTACTTCATGCCGGTCTTCGTGTCGGTGATGACGGCGAACGGGGTGATCTCCGCGCCGGTGCCGGACGTGGTCGGCACGCAGACGAGCCGGGCCAGCCGGCCCAGGGTCGGGAACGTGAACGCCCGCTTGCGGATGTCGAAGAACTTCTCCCGCATGTCGGTGAACTCGGTGCCGGGGTTCTCGTACAGCAGCCACATCACCTTCGCCGCGTCCATCGGCGAGCCGCCGCCGAGCGCGATGATCGTGTCGGGGCGGAACGAGCGCATCAGCTCGGCGCCCCTCTCGACGGTCGCCATCGTCGGCTCCGGCTCGACGTCGTCCAGGATCTGCACGGTGACCGGGTTGGACCTGCCTTGCAGGACGCCGCGGATGCGGTCGACGTAGCCGAGCCGGGTCATCGTCGGGTCGGTGACGATCGTGACCCGGTGGACGTCGGGCAGGTCCGACAGGTACCGGATGGCGTTGGGCTCGAAGTAGATCTTCGGTGGGACCTTGAACCACTGCAGGTTGTTGGTGCGCCGGCCGATCCGCTTGATGTTGAGCAGGTTCACCGCCGAGACGTTGCCGGACACCGAGTTGCGGCCGTAGCTGCCGCAGCCGAGCGTCAGCGACGGCAGGAAGGCGTTGTAGACGTCGCCGATGCCGCCCTGCGACGACGGCGAGTTCCAGATGATCCTGACCGCCTTGACCCGCCGGCCGTAGGCCTCCGCGGTGGCGGCGCCGGCGGTGTGGATGACCGCGCTGTGCCCGAGCCCGTCGAGCTCGACCATCTGCTCGGCGAGGCGGAAGCCCTCCTCCGTCGAGCCGGCGCGCAGCACGGCGAGCACGGGGCACAGCTTCTCCCGGGTCAGCGGCTCGTCGGGGCCGACACCGCCGACCGGCACGAGGATGACCGAGGTGTCCGCCGGCACGTCGAAGCCGGCCCCGGCCGCGATCCACGCCGCGGAGCGGCCCACCACGTCGGGGTTGAGCCTGGCCCCGGCGCAGTTGCCGCCGGCGGCGGCACCGAAGATGAACCGCTCCAGCAGCTCCTTCTCCTGCGGCGTCGCGACGTGCGCGTGCAGCCGCTCGAACTGGGCGAGGGCCTGCTCGGCGATGGCGTCGTCGAGGATGACGGCCTGCTCGGAGGCGCAGATCATGCCGTTGTCGAAGGTCTTGGAGACCACGACGTCGTGCACGGCCCGCACCACGTCGGCGCTGCGTTCGATGTACGCGGGGACGTTGCCGGGCCCGACGCCGAGCGCGGGCTTGCCGGCCGAGTACGCCGCGCGGACCATGGCGCCGCCGCCGGTGGCGAGGATGACGGCCACCCCGGGGTGCTGCATGAGGGTCTGGGTCGCCTCGATGGACGGCGCCTCGATCCACTGGATGCAGTCGCGGGGCGCGCCGGCCGCGACGGCGGCGTCGCGGACCACCCTGGCGGCCTCGGCGCTGCACCGCTGGGCGGCGGGGTGGAACGCGAACACGACGGGGTTGCGGGTCTTCAGCGCGATCAGCGCCTTGAACACCGTCGTCGACGTGGGGTTGGTGACGGGCGTGACGGCGCAGACGACCCCGACCGGCTCGGCGATCTCGACGATGCCGTTGATCTCGTCCCGGGCCACGATCCCGACGCTGCGCAGGCCGGCGAGGCTGTGCGCGATGTGCTCGGAGGCGAAGACGTTCTTGACCGCCTTGTCCTCGAACACGCCGCGCCCGGTCTCCTCGATCGCGAGCTCGGCGAGGCGGCCGTGCTGGCTCAGCGCCGCGACGGAGGCCTTCTTGACGATGTGGTCGATCTGCTCCTGCCCCAGCGCCGCGTACGCGTCGAGCGCCCGCAGCGCCCTGGTCACCAGGCGGTCGACGGCCGGTGCTGTCCCTTCGACGGCCAGGACGGGCACGTCGAGCGGGGCGAGGGTCCCGGTCACCGTCATCACTTCCTTCCCGAGGGCGGCGCGGACCGGCGCGGCCCGCACCTCCATCCTTCGGCGGTCAGGGCGTCGCACCCAGTGCCCGACGTCCCGCGCGGGGATGACCAAGGTCCCGCCCGCGGACGACGGCGACGGGGCACGACGCGTTGCGCAGGAGCGCGCCGGTCCCCTCGCCGGCGCCCACGACGACGAGCGACGCGGCCCTCGCGGCGTCGAGCAGGCGGGCGGCGGGGTCGACGCCGTGCAGGGCGTCCAGCGCGACGGCGACGTCGGGATGCGCGGCACGCCGGTCGGCGATGGCCCGGCTGAGCAGCAGCCGGGTGCCGGCGTCGTCGCGCGGGTCGTCAGGTTCGCTGACGGCGCACACCCTGACCCCTGTGCCGCGGCGCTGCGCCGTCTCGAACGCGTGGTGGATCGCCGCCGCCGACGGCGCGGCCGCGTCGAGCCCCAGCAGGACCGGGCCGCACCCGGTGTCGCCGGCGCTCACGACCACGACGGGGCACGAGGCGTACGCCATCACGTGCGCGGTGACGGCACCGACGTGGATCCGTCCGGCCCCGCCGCGCGCCGGGGGCCGTCCGTGCCCGCGCCGGCCGAGCACGACGATGTCGGCCGAGCGGGCCACCCGTACCAGCGCGGCGGCCGGCGCCCGTTGCACGACCGCCGCCTCGACGTGCACGCCGGGGTGGGCCGCCACCAGCTCGTCGCGGACCGTGTCGAGCAGCCGCCACGCCTCCGTGTGGGCGTCGGCGGTGAGGTCGGGCGGCAGCAGGCCGGCGTACGCGACCCGGTCCAGCTGCGAGTGCACGAGCCGCACGACGCCCCGCCCGGCGGCGGCCTCGGCGGCGGCGTGGCGGGCCGCCGCCCAGCCGTCCGCGGAACCGTCGAACCCGGCGACGACCCTGATCCGTGTCGGCATGGCGGTCACACGTCGAACGTGTGGCCGAGACGGGCCGTCGTGTCGTCGAAGCCCCACTCGAGCTCGTCGTCGGTGACGCCGACGACGCCGTCGAGGCGGCGGATCAGGCGGACGGCGATCTGGGCGCTGCTGCGCCGGTCGATCTTCCCGGCGAGGGTCACGTGGCCGTCCGCGACGACGACGTCGACCTCGACCGGGTCGATCCACATGATGCCGCGCAGCACCGACTCGATGACGTCGGTGCGGATGGCGGCGTCCTCCCGCAGGTACCGCCGCAGCAGGTCCCGGCGGGAGACGATGCCGACCAGGTTTCCGGCGTCGTCGACGACGGGGAGCCGCTTGACGTTGCGGAGCTCCATGAGCCGGGCGGCGTCGGTGAGGGTCGCGGTCGCGGTGACGGTGACCGCGGGTGCCGTCATCAGCGCCTCGGCGTGCTCGCCGGAGGCCTTCTCCTTCGCCAGGCGCTGCCGGCGGCGTTCGAAGAGGCCGGCGTGTGCGCCGGCGCCCCACTCCACCTTGTGCAGCAGGTCCGCCTCCGACACCACACCCAGCACCCGGCGGTTGCCGTCGACGACCGGCACGGCGCTGACCCCGAACTCGACGAGGAGGTCGACGATCTGCTTGTACCCGAGGTCGGGTGCGACGGTGACCACGCCGGTGCTCATCACATCACGTACCAGCAGCGCAGACATCGACCTGCTCCCTTCCGGACGACGGTGGTCTCCCCTCCACCCTCTGCCGGGTCCGGTCCCGGCACATGGGCCGAAAGTCCCCCGGTCACGGGCCCACGGCCCCGACCGGTGGACGCCGGTCGGCGGCGCTGGTGGACGTTCGGCGGTCGCCGTCCGGTAGCAGTACAGGTCACTATCGGTGACGCAGGGTGTTCTGCCGCACACGGATCGGGAATCGCATGTCCAACGTCATACCTGAGGTCGCGGACGTCCACGTGGGCCGCCAGGCCATCTACGACCGGCAGGGCGACGTCGCGGCGTACGAGCTGCTGTTCCGCGACGGGCCCCGGGCCGGCGCCGCGACGGACGGCGGGTCGTTCGCGACGAGCCAGGTCATGGTCGCCGCGTTCACCACCGTCGGCGTCGAGGAGCTGGCCGGCGGGCGGCCCTGCTTCATCAACCTCACCGCCGACTTCCTGCTCGGCGACCTGCCGGTGCCGTTCGCCCCCGGGCACGCCGTCCTGGAGGTGCTCGAGACCGTCGACGTCGACGACCGGCTCGTCGAGGGCGTCGCCGCGCTGGTCGGCCGCGGGTACGTCATCGCCCTCGACGACTTCGTCCCCGGGTCGGGGCACGAGCGGCTCTTCGCCCTCGCGTCCTACGTGAAGGTCGAATTCCTGGGCACGATGGACGCGCAGCGCCGGGCGATCCTCGCCGCCCGGGCCGCGCACCCGCACCTGCGGTTCGTCGCGGAGCGGCTGGAGACCGCCGAGGACGTGGCGGAGGCGAAGGCGCTCGGGTTCGAGCTGTTCCAGGGGTACGCGCTGAGCCGGCCCGCGGTCGTGTCGGCCCGGACGCTGAGCGCCTCCCGGCTGCGCTGCGTGCACCTGCTCGGCCTGCTGATGGCGCCCGACGTGGGGCTGGACCGGGTCGTGTCGATCGTGTCGGGCGACCCGGCGCTGAGCTACCGGATGCTGAAGGCGGTCAACGCCGCCGCGGCCGGCGCCGCGCACCGGGTGTCGTCGGTGCACGAGGCGGTCGTCATGCTCGGCACCGCGCAGATCCGCGACTGGGTGACGCTGATGCTCGTCGGCGACCTCACCGAGGCCGGCGAGGAGCAGACCGCCGACATCCTCGTCCACGCGCAGCTGTGCCGGCTGATCGCGGAGAGCACCGGCGTCGCCGGCGACGAGGCGTTCACGGCGGGCCTGCTCGACGCCGTCGCGAGCCTGCTGGGCCTGCCGATCGAGTCCCTCGCCGGTTCGCTGCCCCTGGCCCCGGCGGTCCGCGACGCGCTGCTGCACGGCGCGGGCCCGCTCGGGGACGTGCTCGCCGCGGTCGGCGCCCACGAGCGGGGCGCCCCCACCCGCGCCGGCGGCAACCTCCTCATCAAGCACCTGGCGGCGCTCGCGTGGGCGACGAGGACGACGCAGGCCGTCCGCTCCACCTGATCCGGGACCAAGGTCCCTGTTCAGGAGGGTGACAGCGGGCGGATGCTCGGAAGCGTGTGCGAATACTGCGGCTGCCAGACCCTGGCGGCGATCGACGAGCTGACCCGCGAGCACGACACGGTGGTGAACCTGATCGGCGAGGTCCGCGCGGCCCGCGCCGCCGCCGACACCGGCGGGATGGCGGACCTGGCCCGGCGGATCGCCGCGGTGCTCGGCCCGCACACCGAGGTCGAGGAGAAGGGGTTGTTCCCGCTGCTGGCGGGCGAGTTCCCGGACCAGGTCGCCGCCCTGGAGGCGGAGCACGACGCGATCGAGGCGGTGCTCGGGCAGGCCGCCACCGGCACGCCCACCGACCCTGCGTGGCCCGACCGGTTCGTGCGGATCCTCGACGTGCTGCGCGACCACATCCTCAAGGAGCAGGACGGCGTGTTCCCGGCCGCGCTGATCAGCCTCAGCGGCGCCGACTGGGACGTCGTCGACGCGGTCCGCGCCCGCGTCGGCTCCCCTACGGGCTCCCCAGCAGGCGGTCCAGCACGGCGTTGAGGGCCGGCGACGGCGGGGCGCCCTCGAAGTCGAAGGTCACCGCCGGGCAGGCGTCGCGGGTGACGCGCACCTCGCGGGTCTCGCCGAGCACGTCGCGCAGCACGAGGACGTCGACCGTCCCCGGCGGCGCCGAGCAGTCCAGGTACGGGATCTCGCCGGCGGTCGTGCCCGCCGCCGCGTTCACGGCCGCGGCCGCGTCGCCGGCGGCGCCCCGGTCGGTGACCTGGCGGGTGCGGTCCCACGCGTCCCCGGCGCCGCGCACGTACCGGCAGGCGGTGACGGCGGCGAGCGGCGCCGGCAGGTAGCGGCGGTCGTCGCCGTAGGTGACGGTCCAGAAGTCGGCGACGGGGTCCGGGCTGAACCTGCCGTCGGCGGGCCCGGTCGTGAGCCGCTGCGCGCAGCCCGCGGCGGGCACGTCACCCGGCCGCGCCGCCGCGAGCTCCTGCGCCACGAACCGGCGGTCGAACGCCTCGACCGCCCGGTCGCCCTGATACCGGGTGACCGCCCCGCGCCGCACGAACCCGCACGCGCCCGCGAACTCGACCGTCGCGCGGCTGCCGTCGCCGTACTCCAGGGTGAGGTACCCGCCGCCAAGGCCGACGGTGAAGCACGGGTCGATGTCCGTGGTCGGGAGGGCGTTCAGCGCGGTGACCAGGCCGCCGACGTCGCGGGTCAGCACGAGCCGCCGCGGCGGGCCGGGCCGCCGCACGTGCAGCTCCGGGACCTCGATGTATCGGCAGAACACGGCACGGACCGCGCCGGCCCGGGCGAGGTCGCCGGCCGCGCTGGACGGCAGGTCCCCGTTGCCCCCGCCGAACCGTGCCGGCGGCGCCGCCGGGCAGTCCCCGGCGCCGGGCCGGCCAGGCAGACCCGTCGCTCGCGTGTCCGGGCCGGCCGGCACGGTGGGACCGGGCCTGGCGGTGGCGACGGCGGCCGCCCCGCCGATCAGCACGGCGGCCACGGCCACCGCGGCCAGCACACCGGTGAGCCGCCGCCGGCGCCGCACCTTCCGGCCGACCGCCGCGAGCCGGCCCGGCGGCGTCGCGAGCTCCGGCACGAGACCGTCGAGGAGCCGGCCGATGGCCCGGCCGTCGCCGTCAGGACGCGTCATGGTGGCCCACTCCCCCGTCGATTCCCTCGTCGATGAGCAGCGCCCGCACCGCATCGTCCTCGCGCAGGGCCCGCAGCGCCCGGAAGGCCAGGGTCTTCACCGTGCCCTCGGTGCAGCCCAGCAGCTCCGCCGTCTCCGCGACGGTGCGGTCCTCCACGTAGCGCAGCACGACCACGGCCCGCTGCCGGCCGGTGAGCCGGGCGAGCGCGCGCCGCACCCCGTCCCGCCCGGCCGACTCGGCGGCGACGTCCTCGCCGCTGGCCCGCTCCGGCGGCGCCGCGCTCGGCAGCTCGCCGCGCCAGCGCCGCTGCCACCAGCTGGAGTAGGTGGTGTAGAGGACCCGCCGCACGTACGCCTCGGGGCTGCCGCCGACCGCGATCCTGTCCCAGTGCTGCCAGCTGCGCGCGAGCGCCGTCTGCAGGAGGTCCTCGGCCCGCCCGGCGTCGCCGGTCAGCAGCCACGCCGCCCGCAGCAGCACGTGCGACCGCGTCGCCACGAACTCGGCGAAGCCTTCCGGTGGTGCGGGTGTTCGCGTCATCCGGCCCTCCCGCCGAGTAAACCGGATGGCCGGCGCCGGCGGTTGACAGCCGGGTGGCTCAGTGCGGCTTGGCGACGGTGAGCAGGACGGCGGCGTCGTCGAGGGCCTCGAGGGTGTGCCGGGCGTCCGGGATGGCGAGCAGGTCGCCGGCGGCGGCGTCGGTGGCGTCGGTGGCGGTGGCGAGCCGGACCCGGCCGTGCAGCACGTGCAGGGTCGCCTCGCCGGGGTTCTCGTGCTCGTCGAGCTTGCGGCCGGCGGCCAGGGCGATGAGCGTCTGGTGCAGCGTGCTGTCGTGACCGCCGTACAGGGTCTGGGCGCTGCGGCCGCTGGAGGCGGTGCGGGCGGTCGCCAGGTGCTGTTCGGCGAGCCCGGGGAGCGATGACGGGGACATGCGGATTCCCTTTCAGGTGGTACGGCGGGCCAGGGTGCTCATCTTGACGGCGGTGTAGACGGCGGCGGCGAGGGCGACGTCCGACAGCAGCATCAGGCCGATGGCGTAGGAGCCTTCCACCCCGTACACCCAGCCCATGACCAGCGGCGGGACGAACCCGCCGAGGCCGCCGGCCGCGCCGACCACGCCGGTGACGGCGCCGACCTTGTCAGCGGGCGCCACCTTGCCGACGAGGGCGAAGACGGCGCCGCTGGCCGCGCCGAGCAGGGCGGCCATGCCGAGGAACGCGATCGTGGCGACCGGCACCAGCGACGGCTGGAAGGCCTGGACGACGGCGAAGAACGCGGTGCCGGTGAAGCACCAGACGAGGACCGGGACGGGGTGGAACCGGTCGGACAGCCACCCGCCGGTGGGCCTGGCGACGACGGCGAGGACGACGAACCCGGCGGTGCGCAGGGCCGCGTCGTTGGCGGTGAGCCCGTAGGCGGTCTTCAGGTAGGCGGGTAGGTACACGCTGAAGGCGACGAACCCGCCGAACCCGACGGCGTACAGGAAGCACAGCTGCCACGTGACGCCGAGCCGGCTCACGTCGAGGACGCGGGAGACCGCCGACCCGGCCGGTCGCTGCCGGCCGGGGGCGTCGCGGATGAGCAGGAACGCGAGCACCGCGTAGACGGCGAGGGCGGCGGCGACGATGAGGAACGGGGTGTCCTCGCCGTAGGCGTCGGCGAGCTTGACGGTGCTGAAGTTGGAGATGGCGGTGCCGCCCATGCCGATGCCGAACACGCCGAGCGCGAAGCCCTTGCGGGCCGGCGGGTACCAGCCGGAGACGAGCGGGACGCCGACGGCGAAGGTGGTGCCGCCGAGGCCGAGGAAGAACCCGGTGACGATGAGCGCCGGGTAGGACGACACGACGGTCAGGGTCAGCACGGGCACGATGGTGGCGAGGCTGACGAGCGGGAACATGACGCGCGCGCCGTACCGGTCGGTGAGGGCGCCGACCGGGATGCGGCCGAGCGAGCCGACGACGACGGGCACGGCGACGAGCAGCGACTGGGCGGCGAAGCTCAGCCCGAGGCGCTCCTTGACGCCGGGCCCGAGCGGGCCGAGCAGTGCCCAGGCCCAGAAGTTCACGGTGAACCCGATCGTCGCCAGGATCAGGTTCCGCCCGGCGCCCGGCCCGGTCACCGCCGGCGCCGCGGGTGCCGGCGCCGGTGGGGCGGCCTTCCTGGTGACGGGTCTGCCGGTTCTCGGCATCTCACACCTCGGCTGTGGTCGGGCCGGCGTTGCCGCCGGCGGCGGGAGCGTCGTTGGTGGCGGGCGGGGCCGGGCGTTACCGCCGGCGGGCGGAAGCGTCGTCGGTGGTGGGCAGCTTCGGCGGGCCTTCCCAGCCGGGGCGGGCGGGGCGCAGCCCGGGCCTGGCGTCGCGGCTGCGGTACACCACGTAGGGGCGGGTGAGGTAGCCGACGGGGGCGCTGAACGCGTGCACCAGCCGGGTGAAGGGCCAGAACGCGAACAGCGCGAACGCCATGATGATGTGGACCTGGAACGACGTCGGCACGCCCGCCATGAGGTCCGGGTCGGGCTGGAAGACGAACAGCGACCGGAACCAGGGGGAGATCGTCTCGCGGTAGTCGTAGCCGTCGCCGGCGATGTTCGCCTTCACGGTCGCGAGCAGGCCGAGGACGATGACGGCGGCGAGCACCAGGTACATGCCCTTGTCGTTCTTCGTGGTGGCGGCGAAGACCGGCCCGGTGAGCCGGCGGCGGGCGATGAGGATCGCCATGCCGATCAGGGTGCAGAGGCCGGCGACGGTACCGATGAACACGGCCGACAGGTGGTAGGCGTGCTCGGTGATCCCGACCGCCTCCGTCCACGCCTTCGGCACCACCAGACCGCCGACGTGCCCGACGAGGACCATCAGGACGCCGAAGTGGAACAGCGGGCTGCCCCAGCGC
Source organism: Dactylosporangium sp. NPDC049742 (assembly GCF_040674675.1). Taxonomy (NCBI): domain Bacteria; kingdom Bacillati; phylum Actinomycetota; class Actinomycetes; order Micromonosporales; family Micromonosporaceae; genus Dactylosporangium; species Dactylosporangium sp. NPDC049742. The sequence goes on from NZ_JBFANF010000051.1 coordinate 10,624, forward strand.
AGGACTGCGGTCTCGTACAGCTGCGACGAGCGGGTCGTCCAGCCGAACTTGTCGTAGCGGTAGCGCCAGATCAGGCCGCCGACGAGGATCGCGACGGCGACGTATGGGTACACGACCCAGAGCAGGACGTTCATCGGCGGCCTCCGGTGGTGTCGACGAGTCCGAACGGTTCGAGGCCGACCTGCTCGACGGGCGGGCCGGTGCGGGCGAGCCGGACGGCGGCGGCGAGGTCACCGGGCTGGGCCGGTGGCAGCATCGCGCGGACCGCCTCGATCGCGTGCCTGTACACGGAGCCGTCGAGGGCCCCGCTCAGCAGGTCGAGGCCGATCCGGTTCTCCCGCAGCAGCCGCCAGCCGTGGTCGTCGGACGCGGCGGCGAGGTCGAGGACTGCGGGCAGGTAGTCGGGCAGCTCCCCGTCGACCAGCTCCAGGCCGGCGGCCTTGTAGCCGCCTGCGAACAGGACCAGGGCCTCGCCGCGCCGACGGGTGTCGCCGCAGGTGTAGTACGTCAGGTGCAGGCAGCAGCGGCGCCGGAAGTCGAACAGCTCCACGTACTCGGCGGCGAGCCGGCCCGGATCGGTCGAGGCCCGGTGGTCGGCGACGCGTCGCAGTGGCGCGGCGACCGCGGGTGGGAGTCCGTCCAGAGCGGCGGCGATCGTCGGTACCGCCGCCAACACGGATACGTCGGGGTAGCGCAGCAGCAGCGACGCCGCGCGGGCCGCGACGGGACGCCATGCGGTCATGCCGCCACCTCCGCTGCGCTCCGGCGTCGGCCTGAGCCGAACCTGTCACATGATGAGCGGCCCGAGCCGCTTCGCTGGCCGCTCATGCGGCACCGCCGTCGTTCTTCGGCGGGAACAGGCCGTCCGGGGTGCCTTTGCCGTCCCAGTTGAGCAGGTTCACCCGGGTCTCCTTGTCCGAGGGCGCGGCGGCGGTGTCGGCGGTCTGCCGGTTGCGCAGCATGTGGAAGTTCTCGATCGCGATCGGTGCCGGCGTGCCGGACGACTCGCCGAACGGCCCGTCCTCCAGGCTGCATTCGGTGCCGAGCCGTTCGAGCCGGTGCGCGTCGTCGATCAGCTCGGGGTGGGCGGCCGGGATGACGTACCGCTCCTCGTACTTGGCGATCGCCAGCAGGCGGTACATGTCGTCCATCTGCGTGCCGGTCATGCCGACGGTGGCCGCGATCGACTCGTCGCGCTCCTCGCCGAGGTTGATCCGCCGCTGGTAGGCGCGCATCGCGGCGAGCCGGCGCAGCACGGCGGTGACCGGTGCGGGGTCGCCGGCGGTGAACAGCCCGGCGAGGTAGTCGACGGGGATGCGCAGCGCGTCGACGGCGCCGAACAGGTTCCCGACCTCCTCGCCGTCGTGGCCGGTCCCGGTGAGCGCGTCGACGACCGGCGACAGCGGCGGGATGTACCAGACCATCGGCATGGTGCGGTACTCCGGGTGCAGCGGCAGCGCCACCTCGTACTTCATGATGAGGTCCCAGATCGGGGAGCGTTGCGCCGCGGCGATCCAGTCCTCGGGGATGCCGGCGGCGCGGGCCGCGGCGGCGACCTGCGGGTCGTTCGGGTCCAGGAACACCGACCGTTGCGCGGCGTAGAGCTCGCGCTCGTCCTTGACGGCGGCGGCCTTGCCGACCCGGTCCGCGTCGTACAGCATCAGGCCGATGTAGCGCAGCCGCCCGACGCACGTCTCGGAGCAGATGGTCGGCTGGCCGATCTCGATCCGCGGGAAGCAGAACGTGCACTTCTCGGCCTTGCCGGTGCGGTGGTTGAAGTAGACCTTCTTGTACGGGCAGCCGGTGACGCACATCCGCCAGCCGCGGCACCGGTCCTGGTCGACGAGCACGATGCCGTCCTCGGCCCGCTTGTAGATCGCGCCGGACGGGCACGACGCGGCGCACGACGGGTTGAGGCAGTGCTCGCAGATGCGCGGCAGGAAGAACAGGAACGCCTTCTCGTACTCCTGGCGGACCTGGTCGGACAGCTGCGCGAGGATCGGGTCGCCGGCGGCGATCTCGTTGCCGCCGGCGAGGGAGTCGTCCCAGTTCGCCGACCAGGTGACCTTCGTGTCCCGGCCGGTGAGCAGCGACTTGGGGCGGGCGACGGGGGTGTCGTCGCCGGCGGGCGCGGTGAGCAGGTGCTCGTAGTCGTAGGTCCACGGCTCGTAGTAGTCCTGCATGGACGGCAGCTTCGGGTTGGCGAAGATGCTGAGCAGCTTCTTCACCCGGCCGCCGGCGCGCGGCTTGAGCCGCCCGGTCCTGGTGCGGGTCCAGCCGCCTTCCCAGCGCTGCTGGTTCTCGTACGTGCGCGGGTACCCCTGGCCGGGGCGGGACTCGACGTTGTTGAACCACACGTACTCGACGCCGGACCGGTTGGTCCACGCCTGCTTGCAGGTGACGGAGCAGGTGTGGCAGCCGATGCACTTGTCGAGGTTCATCACCATCGCCATCTGGGCCATGATGCGCATCAGTACTCGACCTCCTGGGACCGGCGGCGGATGACGGTGACCTCGTCGCGCTGGTTCCCGGTGGGGCCGAGGTAGTTGAACGCGAACGACAGCTGCGCGTAGCCGCCGATGATGTGGCTCGGTTTGATCAGCAGCCGGGTGAGCGAGTTGTGGATGCCGCCGCGGCGGCCGTTCGTCTCGGCCTTCGGCACGTCGATGACGCGTTCCTGGGCGTGGTACATGTACACGGTGCCCTCGGGCATCTTGTGCGTGACGACGGCACGGCAGACGACGACGCCGTTGCGGTTGACCGCTTCGATCCACTCGTTGTCGGTGACGCCGATCTTCGCGGCGTCGGCCTCCGACATCCACATCGTGGGCCCGCCGCGCGACAGCGTGAGCATGATGAGGTTGTCCTGGTACTCGGAGTGGATCGACCACTTCGAGTGCGGGGTCAGGTAGCGCACGGTCAGCTCCAGCTCCCCGTTGCGCCCGAGCCGCGGCTCGCCGAAGAGCTTGTGCATGTCCAGCGGCGGGCGGAAGACCGGCAGTTCCTCGCCGAGCTCCTGCATCCAGTCGTGGTCGAGGTAGAAGTGCTGCCGGCCGGTGAGCGTGTGCCAGGGTTTGCGGCGTTCGACGTTGATGGTGAAGGGCGAGTAGCGCCGCCCGCCGTGCTCGCTGCCGGACCATTCGGGGCTGGTGATCACCGGTACCGGCCGGGACTGCGCGTCGGCGAACCGGATCTGCTTGCCCTCGTGCTCGCGGGCGAGGTCCGCGAGGCGTTGCCCGGTGCGCCGCTCGAGGAACTCGAACCCTTCGGTGGCGACGCGGCCGTTGGTGGTGCCGGACAGGGCGAGGATCGCCTCGCACGCGCGGATGTCGGTGTCGAGGCGCGGGCGGCCGTCGGCGACGCCGCCACGGACGGTGCCGTTGATCTTCTTCAGGAACTCGATCTCGGGTTTCACGTCGACGGTGACGGCCTTGGTGGTGGTGCCGAGCCGGTCCAGCAGCGGTCCGAGCGAGGCCATCTTGTCGGCGACCGCGCCGTAGTCACGTTCGACGACGATGAACTTCGGCATCGTGCGGCCCGGCACGGCGGCGGTCTCGCCGGCCTTCCAGTCCCGCACGATCCCGCCGGGGGTGGCGAGCGCGTCGGGCGTGTCGTGCTGCAGGGGCGCGGCGACGATGTCCTTGCGGACGCCGAGGTGCGGGCCGGCGAGGTCGGAGAACGCCTTCGCGATGCCGTGGAACGCGGTGAAGTCCGTCCTGGTCTGCCACGGCGGGTTGATCGCCGGCGTGAACGCGTGGATGAACGGGTGCATGTCGGTGGTGTTGAGGTCGTGCTTCTCGTACCAGGTGGCGGCGGGCAGCACGACGTCGGAGAACAGGGTGGTCGACGTCATCCGGAAGTCCAGCGACAGCAGCAGGTCGAGCTTGCCTTCGGGCGCCTCGTCGTGCCAGACGACGTCCCGTGGCCGCTTCTCCGGCGGCGCCTCGGCGGCCCGCAGCGACGCGTCGGTGCCGAGGAGGTGCCGCAGGAAGTACTCGTTGCCCTTCGCCGACGAGCCGAGGAGGTTGGCCCGCCAGACGGTGAGGACGCGGGGCCAGTTCTGCGGCGCGTCGGGGTCGGCACCGGCGAACCCGAGCCGGCCGTCGACGAGCTCCTGGGCGACGTGCGCGGCCGGGTTCTCCGGGTTCGCGGCGAGGGCCTCGTCGGCCACGTCGAGGGGGTTGCGGTCGAAGTTCGGCATCGACGGCATCCAGCCGAGCCGCGCGGACTGGGCGAGGAGGTCGGCGGTGTGCCGGCCGGCGAACGCGCCCTTCGCGAGGGGTGAGGTGAGCACGTCGGCGGTGTACTGGTCGTAGCGCCACTGGTCGGTGTGCAGGTACCAGAACGCGGTGCCGATCATCTGCCGCGGCGGCCGGGACCAGTCCAGGCCGAACGCCAGGTGCGCCCAGCCGGTGACGGGCCGGCACTTCTCCTGCCCGACGTAGTGCGCCCAGCCCCCGCCGTTCACCCCCTGGCAGCCGGTGAGCGTCGTCAGCGTCAGCATCGCCCGGTACGTGGCGTCGGAGTGGAACCAGTGGTTGGTGCCGGCGCCCATGAGGATCATCGACCGGCCGCCGGAGCGTTCGGCGTTGTCGGCGAACTCCCGCGCGATCCTCGCGACCTGCGCGGCCGGCACGCCGGTGATCGGCTCCTGCCACGCCGGGGTGTACGGCTCGGACGGGTCGTCGTAGCCGGCCGGCCACTGCCCGGGCAGTCCGGGGCGGGCCACGCCGTACTGGGCGAGCATCAGGTCGTACACGGTGGTGACGAGCCGGCCGCCGACGGTCGCGGTCGGCACGCCGCGGCGCAGCAGCTCGGGTGTGTCGTTGTCGAAGCGGGGCAGCACGACCTCGACGGCGTCGCCGCCCTCGCAGCTCAGCCTGGGCGTGATCGCGCCGAGGTCGAGGTTCCACCGGCCGACGCCGGCGTCGCTGAACCGGTGGCCGAGCGATCCGTTCGGCACGGCCGGCGCGCCGGTCGTGGTGTCCCACAGCGCCGGGCGGAACGCGGCCTCGGGGTCGGTCTCCCCGAGGTCGGCGGCGGTGACGAACTTCCCGGGCCGGTAACCCTGCTCGCACGGCTCCAGGGCGACCAGGTACGGCAGGTCGGTGTACCGGCTGACGTAGTCGGCGAACCGGGGGACGGTCCGGTCGACGAAGCACTCCTTGAGCACGACGTGCCCCATCGCCATGGCGAGGGCGCCGTCGGTGCCGGGCTGGGCGGGCATCCACTCGTCGGCGAACTTCACGTTGTCCGCGTAGTCCGGGGACACGACGACGACCTTCTGCCCGCGGTAGCGGGCCTCGGCCATCCAGTGCGCGTCGGGGGTGCGGGTGACCGGGACGTTGGAGCCCCACATCATCAGGTAGGACGCGTCCCACCAGTCGCCGGACTCGGGCACGTCGGTCTGGTCGCCGAACATCTGCGGCGACGCGACGGGCAGGTCGGCGTACCAGTCGTAGAACGACAGCATCGTGCCGCCGATCAGCGACAGGAACCGCGCCCCGACCGCGTGCGACACCATCGACATCGCGGGGATCGGGGAGAACCCGGCGACGCGGTCCGGCCCGTACTGCTTGATGGCGTGCACGTGCGCGGCGGCGACGAGCTCCTGCGCCTCGTCCCACGAGACCCGCACGAGCCCGCCCTTGCCGCGCGCCCGCTGGTAGGCGCGGCGGCGCTGCGGGTCGGCCTGGATGTCGGCCCACGCCGCGACCGGGTCGCCGAGGCGGGCCTTCGCCTCCCGGTACATCTCGACCAGGATCCCGCGGGCGTACGGGTAGCGGACCCGGGTCGGCGAGTACGTGTACCAGGAGAACGCGGCGCCGCGCGGGCAGCCGCGGGGCTCGTACTCCGGCCGGTCCGCGCCGACGCTCGGGTAGTCGGTCTGCTGCTGCTCCCAGGTGATGATGCCGTCCTTGACGTACACCTTCCAGGAGCACGAGCCGGTGCAGTTGACGCCGTGCGTGGAGCGGACGACCTTGTCGTAGGACCACCGGTCCCGGTAGAAGCTGTCCGCCTCCCGCCCGCCGATCTGGTGCAGCGTCCGCCCGTCGGTGGAGACCTCCGCCCGGCGCACCAGCCCGCCGACGCCCAGCAGCGCCCTGCCCGCTTTTTCGGTCGCGCTCGTCATCGCACCGTTCCTCCGTATATGACCTTGAGAATCAGATTCGTCCTATTCATGCCGTGAGGCAAGCCGAACGCGTGATCCCGTGCCATCTGATCGCACCGCAATCCCGGGCAACCGTGCCGAAGGTCCCGAGTTGATCGGGACCATCAGACCGAAGCGGGCGCGGGACCGCCGCCCCGGCGGACGGGGCGCTGCCTCCTGCTACCCGGCCGGGTCCGGGCCACACCCGGCGAACGGTCACCGGCCAGGCGCAGCAGCGGCCTGCGCGGGGGCGGCGGCGGCCTCGAACAGCGGCGTGCTCAGGTACCGCTCGCCGGTGTCGGGCAGGATGACCACGACCGTGCCGCCGGCGAGCTCCGGGCGCCGGGCCACCGTGTGCGCCGCGTGCAGCGCGGCGCCGCCGGACACCCCGACCAGCACGCCCTCGGTCCGGGCGAGCCGGCGGGCGGCGGCGCGGGCCCGCTCGACGTCGACCCGCAGCACCTCGTCGTAGACGTCCGGGTCGAGCACGCCGGGCACGAAGCCGGCGCCGATGCCCTGGATCCCGTGCGGCCCCGCGGTCCCGCCGGACAGCACCGGGGACTCGGCCGGCTCCACGGCGACCACCCGCAGCCCGGGGCGCCTGCCCTTGAGCACCTGACCGACGCCGGTGATCGTCCCGCCGGTGCCGACACCGGCGACGACGGCGTCGAGGTCGCCGCCGGTGTCGTCCCAGATCTCCAGCGCGGTGGTGCGGCGGTGCGCCTCGGCGTTCGCGGGGTTGTCGAACTGCCCGGGCAGGAACGCCCGCTGCTCGGCGGCGAGCCGCTCGGCCCGCCGGACGGCGCCGGGCATGCCCTCCGCGGCCGGGGTCAGCACCAGCCGCGCGCCGTAGGCGGCGAGGAGCGTGCGCCGCTCGACGCTCATGCTCTCCGGCATGCACAGCGTCAGCCGGTAGCCCCTGGCGGCGGCGACCACGGCGAGCCCGATCCCCGTGTTTCCGCTGGTCGCTTCGACGATCGACGCGCCGGGTGCCAGTACACCGGCCGCCTCCGCAGCCTCGATCATCGCCACGGCGATGCGGTCCTTGACGCTGCCGCCAGGGTTGGCGGACTCCAGCTTGGCGACCAGCCGGGTCGGCAGTCCTGCGCCGAAACGGGCGAGGTGGACCATCGGCGTGCGGCCGACCAGCGCGGTGACGTCCGGGTAGATCATGGGCTCTCCCGCAGGGGCTCGGAGGTGGGTGATCGCAGCCGGGTGCCCGCGGGCACGTCGCTGACGACCAGGCAGTGGGCGCCGACGCTGACGTCGTCGCCGATACGGACCGGGCCGAGGACGGTGGCGCCGACGCCGAGCACGACCCGGTCGCCGACGCTCGGATGGCGGGCGCTGCCCTTGTCGTCGGCCCACCAGCCGCGGCCGCCGAGCGTGACCCGGTGGAACATCGTCACGTCGTCGCCGACGCGGGCGGTCTCCCCGATGACCACGCCGGCGCCGTGGTCGATGAACAGGCGCCGGCCGATCCGCGCGCCCGGGTGGATCTCCACGCCGGTCAGCAGCCTGGCGAGCTGGGAGATCGCGCGGGGCAGCAGCGGCAGCCCACGGCGGTGCAGCCAGTGGCTCAGCCGGTGCGTCCACACCGCCCACAACCCGGGGTAGAGCAGCACCTCCAGGACCCGGACGCCGTACAGCGCGGGGTCGCGGCGGATCGCCGCACGGATGTCGTCGAGCACGTCGGTCTTCCTTCGCGAACGGCCGGCCAGGGACACCTCAGGCCGGGCGACACCACCCGCGCCACCCGCTCGATCCGCTCATGCCCTGGACGGTACGGCGGAGAATCCGCGCCGTTCAGGGCCGAACGTCCCGGCTGCACCCGGACGCCCGGCCCGGCGCCACGAACGTTCGCCGAGTCCTGACCGCGCTCGGCGCGTGGAAACTCTATCTATGTGATTTGCGGTTTACTTGTGTAGTGTCTGAGCAGCCATTCATAGGTTTCACTACCGTGACTATCCGGTCGCGGGCCGCCATACGGCCGGCCGCGCGATCACCGGCGCCGCCCCGCGCGGCGCCCGGAAGGCTGGAGGCGACATGAGCATCTACGACACCATCGGCGGAGCGGCGGCGGTCCAGGCCGCCGTCGAGCAGTTCTACTCCCGGGTCCTCGCGGATCCCCGCCTCCAGGGCTTCTTCACCGACGTCGACGTCCAGCGGCTCAAGACGCACCAGCGGGCGTTCATCACCGCGGCGCTCGGCGGCCCGCAGATCTTCGCCGGCCGCGACATGGCCGCCGCGCACGCCGGGCTGGGCATCACCGACGCCGACTTCGACGCGGTCGTGGCCCACCTGGCCGGCACGCTGACCGACCTCGGCGTGGCCGACGACCAGGTGGGCCAGATCGGCGCCACGCTGGCCCCGCTGCGTGGGCAGATCGTCACGACGACGGACTCGGCCGTCGCTTCCTAGCGGATCCCGCCGCTCAACCCCCGGGCCGGGTGCCGTGTCGGTGGCAGTCCGGCCCTGATCATGTGCCGAGACCCGTCAGGCGGGGACCGGCGTGCGATGCAGCCGGATCTGCCAGGTGTCCGGACCGGACTGCAGCCACTCGGTGGCGAACCGCCCGGCGTAGCGCTGGTCGATCTCGGCCAGCAGGGGCCGCGGGGCGTGCGGGGCGATCAGGACGAGGGCGCCGTCCTCGGGCAGCGCGTCCAGCGCGTCGAGGACCCGGCCGTGGCGCTCGCCGTGCGGCAGGTCGCGGACGTCGAGGCGCGAGTCGATGGACAGCAGCGGCGCGTCACCGGCGCTGCCGGCGGCATCCCCGCCGCAGCCGCAGCTGCCGCCGCACCCCTGCCCCGCGGTGCCGCCGATCAGGTCGTGCATGCCGTCGAGCAGCCCGGCGAGGTCCACGTCCGGGGCGTTGACCAGCAGCGGCAGGACGAGCTCGTTCTCCTTGGCGAGGTGGCCGGTGAAGACCGCCAGGAGGGCTCGGGCCGCACCGGCCGCGGCGACCGGGGATGCGGCCTCCTCCAGCTCGGCGACCAGGGCCGCGATCGCGCGGTGCTCGCCGAGCATCCCCTCGACCAGCAGGCCGCCGCCGGGCAGTCCGGCGGCCACCGGGTACAGCGACGCCTCCTCGGCGTACGCGTGCGGCAGCAGCTCCGCGTGCAGCCACGCCGCGAGGTCCTCGCGGTGCCGCCCCACCCTGCCGGCCTCGGCCGCCTCCAGCACCTTCGCGACGAGGCCGGTCAGGGTCGCCGCGAGCTCGCCGTGGTGGCTGACGACCGCACGTGCGGCGGCGACGTTCTGTGACATGGAACCCTCCACTGGTTTTGAGGTCGTTTGACGTTATAACGTTAAGCACCATGGAAACCCCTTCGGTAGGGCCTTCCGGCGAGACGATCGACACGCCGCAGCACCGGGCGCTCGGCTCGGCCAGCCGGGTGTCGATCCTGCAGCTGGTCCGCGCCGCCGGCGGCGGCCTCACCGCCGCGGACGTCGTCGCCGAGACCGGCCTGCACCTGTCCACGGTCCGGGCCCACCTCGACCGGCTCGCCGAGACCGGGCTGCTGGTCAAGGCCCGCGCCAGCGGCGGGCAGCCGGGCCGGCCCGCCTGGCGCTACCGGGCCGCGACCGCCGACCCCGCGCCCGCCCCGGCCGCCTACCGGGTCCTCGCCGCCGCGCTGCTGGACCACCTGTCCAAGGCCGGCGGCGACACGCGGGAGGCCGCGGCCCAGGCGGGCGAGGGCTGGGGGCGGCAGCTGGCCGCCGCGGCCCGCGAGCACGCCGACCCGGTCGACACGGTCGTGGAGGTGTTCGACGGCCTCGGGTTCGGGCCGCAACGGGTGCCGGCCGAGCCGGGCACGATCCACCTGCACACCTGCCCGTTCCTGGAGCTCGTCGGGCAGAACCCCGACGCGATGTGCGGCCTGCACCTCGGGGTCGTCCGCGGCATCCTGGAGCAGCGGGGCGGGGCCGGCGGCGGCACGGTGCTGGAGCCGTTCGGCGCGCCCGCGGCCTGCGTCGTGCGCGTGCCGTCGTGAACCCGCGGGTGCCGCTGCTCGCCGCCGGAGGTGGTGCGCTGCTGGCCGGCCTGTACGGCGGGCTGCTCCTGCTCGGCACGCCCGTCCCGGCGTCGGCGCTGCCCCTCGAGGCGGTGCACGGGCCGCTGATGGTCCTCGGCTTCGCCGGCACGCTCATCGCCCTGGAGCGGGCGGTCGCGCTGGGCGCCCGGTGGGCGCTGCTGGCGCCGGCCTGCTCCGGGCTCGGCGGCCTCACGCTGCTCGTGACCGGTCCGGGCCTGGCCGGCAAGGTCCTGCTGATGACCGCCTCGGTGGTCCTGCTCGGCGTGTACCGCGCGCTGTGGCGCCGCCAGCCGGAGCCCGCGCTGCTCGCCCAGGCGGCGGGGGCGTTCGCCTGGTACGCGGCGACCCTGCTGTGGCTGGCCGGCTTCACCGTCGCCGAGATCGTGCCGTGGCTGACCGTGTTCGTCGTCGCGACCATCGCCGGCGAGCGCCTGGAGCTGGCCCGCGTCGCCCTCTTCGAGAACCACGCCGAGCGCTGGTTCCTCGCCGCGCTGGCCGCCCTGTTCGCCGGTGCCACCGCCGCCACGGTCCGGCCCGCCGGCGGCACGCAGCTGTTCGGCGCGGCGCTGCTGGGCGTCGTGGCGTGGCTGCTCGGGTACGACGTGGCCCGCCGCACCGTCCGCGCCACCGGGCTGCCCCGGTTCATCGCCGTGGGGCTGCTCGCCGGCTACGCCTGGCTGGCCGTCGCCGGGGTGCTGTGGGCCGGCGCGGGCGCCACCGGCGGCGGCGCCCGCTACGACGCCACCGTGCACGCCGTGTTCCTCGGCTTCGTCATGTCGATGATCTTCGTGCACGCCCCGGTGATCCTGCCGGCCGTCCTGCGCGTGCCACTGCCGTTCCACCCGCTGCTGTACGCGCCCCTGGCCCTGCTGCACGCCTCGCTGCTGGTCCGCGTCGTCCTCGGCGACGCCTTCGGCGCGGCGGCGGTGTGGCGCTGGTCCGGCGTCGCCAACGTCGCGGCGGTGCTCGGCTTCGCCGCGTGCGCGGCCCTCTCCCGCCGCGCCCACCGCCGGCCGCCGGTCGCCCGAGCGGCACTCACATGACCGCCGTCGCCGTGGGCGCGGACGCCGCACCGACCGGGCGGGCGGCGTGGCACCGCCGGGTGGCGGCGCTGCCGCTGCTCTACCTGGCCGGGATCGCCGTGGTCGGGGTGGTGCACCCGTTCCTGCCGGGCTGGCGCTGGCTGGTCATCCACCTGCTGCTGCTCGGCGCGGTCACCAACGCCGTCGTGGTGTGGAGCGCCCACTTCACCGCCGCGGTCCTGCGCATCCCCGCCCCGCCGCGCCGCCGCGCCGAGGCGGTCCGGCTCGCCGTGCTCAACGCGGGCGTCGTCGCGGTGCTCGCCGGTGGCGTCGCGGACCTGCCGTGGGTCGGCGTCGCCGGGGCCGGGGCCGTCTTCGCCGCGGTCGCCGCGCACCTCGCCTGGCTCGCGCGGCAGGTGCGGACCGCGCTGCCGGCCCGGTTCGCCGTCACCGCCCACTACTACCTCGCCGCGTCCGTCGCCCTGCTCACCGGCATCCCCGCCGGCGCCTGGATGCTGGTGGTCGACGACGGCGCGCGGCCGCGGCTGCTGCTGTTCCACGCGCACGTGAACCTGCTCGGCTGGGTCACGCTGACCGTCCTGGGCACGCTGCTCACGCTGTGGCCGACGGTGCTGCGCACCCGCATGGCCGACGGCGCCGCCCGGGCCGCCCGCACCGCGCTGCCCACGGCGGCGACCGGCCTGGCGCTGCTCGCGGCCGGGGTGCTCGCCTGGTGGCCGGTCCTCGCGGCCGGCGGGCTCGCCGTCTTCGCCGCCGCCGTCCTGATCACCGCCGCCCCCGCGGTACACACCGCCGGGCAGCGCCCACCGGCGTCGTTCGCCACCTGGTCGATCGCCGCCGCGGGCGGATGGCTGCTCGTCGCGCTCGGCGTCGACGCGTGGACCCTGCTGTCGTCCGCCACCCCGGCCGCCGCGGCGGACCGCTTCGGCGCCGTCCTCGTCCCGCTGCTCGCCGGCTTCGCCGCGCAGGTCCTCATCGGCGCGCTGACCTACCTGCTGCCGGTCGTCCTCGGTGGCGGCCCGGCGCTCGTACGGCAGCGGACGGCGCGGCTCGAACGGCACTGGCCGCAGCGGGTCGCCATGGGCAACGCGGCGCTCGCCGTGTTCCTGCTGCCGGTCGGCGCGTACGTCCACATCACCACGTCACTGCTGGTCCTCGTCGCGCTGCTGCAGTTCCTCGGACCGGCGGCACGTGTCCTGCTCACCGCCCGGAGGTAACGATGCCCGCAGAGCACGCCCGCCCGCTCGGTGGCGTCGCCGCCGGCCTGGCGCTGGTCGTCCTCGCCACCCTCGTCGGCGTCGCGGCGCAGCGGGTCGCGGGCGCCGGCACCACGCCCGCGGCGGCCGGCGACGTGACGCCGACCGGGCACACCACCACCGTCACCGTGACCACCGAGGACATGCGCTTCCACCCCGACCACATCTCGGTCCCCGCCGGCGACCGGCTCGTCGTCGAGCTCGCCAACCACGACCGCCGCCGCCACGACCTCGTCCTGGACACCGGCGCGAAGACCGGCACCGTCGCCGCCGGCGGCACCGCCCGCCTCGACGCCGGCGTCATCGGGGGCACCGTCGAGGGATGGTGCTCGCTCCCGGGCCACCGGCAGGCGGGCATGACCCTCACGATCACCGTCGCCGGCACCCACGACCACCCGACCGCCCCCGCGGAGTTCACGGCACGGGATGCCACGGCGCCGCCCGTACCCCCGGAACGCGTCCACAAGGTGGAGCTGCGGGTGCGGGAGGACGCGCGGCAGCACCTGTGGACGTTCAACGGCACCGCCCCGGGACCGACGCTGCGCGGCCGGGTCGGCGACACGTTCGAGATCACGCTCATCAACGACGGCACCATCGACCACGGTGTCGACTTCCACGCCGGCGCGCTCGCCCCGGACGAGCCGATGCGCCCCATCGACCCCGGCGAACGGCTCACCTACACGTTCACCGCGACCCGTGCCGGCATCTGGATGTACCACTGCTCGACGATGCCGATGCTGCTGCACATCGGCAACGGCATGTACGGCGCCGTCATCATCGACCCGCCCGACCTGGCACCGGTCGACCACGAGTTCGTCCTCGTGCAGTCCGAGCTGTACCTCGGCGGCGACCTGGCGAAGATGCAGGCGGACCAGCCGGACGCGGTCGTGTTCAACGGCCACGCCGACCAGTACACCCACCGGCCGCTGCAAACCCGTGCGGGCCAACGGATCCGGGTCTGGGTCCTCGACGCCGGCCCGAGCCGCGGCAGCGCGTTCCACATCGTCGGCGCCCAGTTCGACACCGTCTACCGCGAAGGGCAGTGGCTGCTGCGGCCCGGCGACCCCGGCGGCGCGCAGGTCCTGGACCTGTCCCCGGCGGCCGGCGGCTTCGTCGAGACCACCCTCGCCGCGGCCGGCCACTACCCGTTCGTCACGCACGCCATGGTCGACGCCGAACGCGGCGCCCGCGGCATCATCGAGGTCTCGTGAGCAGGAACCGGTTCGTGCCGCCGCAGCACGGCGCGTGGGCGATGCTCCTGCTCCCCTGGCTCGCCGGTGTGCTCACGGCAGGCTTCCGCTGGCCGCACCTGCCGCTGCTGGTGGCGTGGCTGGCCGCCTACCTGTTCAGCTACTACTTCCTGCAGGCGGTCAAGACCCGCCGCCTCGCCCGGGTCCGCGCGCAGCTGCTTCTCTACGGCCCGGTCGCGGCCGGGTCCGGTGCGCTCGTGCTGCTCGTGCGGCCGCAGCTGCTCTGGTACGGGCCGGCGTTCGCCGCCCTGTTCGCGGTCAACGTCGCCTACGCCCGCCGCCGTGACGAACGCGCGCTCGTCAACGACCTCGCGTCGGTCGTGCAGAGCTGCCTGATGGTCTTCGTCTGCGCCACCGTCGCCGGCCGTCCCCTGGCGGATGCCGTGCCGGTGTTCGCGGCCGTGACCGCCTACTTCACCGGCACGGTGCTCTACGTCAAGACGATGATCCGCGAACGCGACAGCGTCGGCTACTACCGCGCGTCGGTGCTGTTCCACGTCGCCGCGCTCGGGGCGGCCTGGTGGGTCGGCGTGCCGGTGCTGGTCGTGTTCGCCCTTCTGCTGGCCCGCCTGACCCCGAAGCAGGTCGGCCTGATCGAGATCGCCGCCACCGTCCTGCTGCTGGTCGTCGTGCCGGTCGCGGGGTGAACCGCTCGCGGCTCAGGCTCCCGCGCCGGCCGGCACCTCGTCGTGGAGCTCGTAGCCGGTGACGAGGTCGCAGTCGATGGCGATGACGCAGTTCATCTCCTCGTCCACCCAGGGGTGCAGGAGCCGCTCGTAGCGGGCCTGGCGGGCCGGGTCGAGGACGAGCCTGGCGGTGCCGGTGACGACCACCGTCCAGCCGGTGTGGGTGTCCGGGTCGAGGACGTCCGCCTCGTACGCCACGACGACCCCACCGCCCTGGGTGGCCGCGGAGGCCAGGGCACCGCCCAGGTTGCTGCGGATCAGGACGGAGTCGCCGTCGACGAGGTGGTTGACCGGCCGGATCGCCGGGAGCGCACGCATGCTGAAGACCACCCGGCCGACCGGCACCGACGCCAGCAGCTCCAGGCAGCGGTCACGGCCCAGGGCCCGCATCGACACCATCCCTGAACTGTTCCCCTGCCGTCCCGCCCCGGCCAGGGCCGTTGGACCCGTGCCCGGCGGGACCTTCTCCCCTGTGCGTCACCGCCCGCCGGCCCTGCTGCACACCCCCGGCCCGCGCCTAGCGTGATCCGCGGAGCCCACGTGACCCGCTCTCAGTTCACGTGCTCCGCGGAGCGACACAGAGGAGCACGGCATGCGAACAGTGACCGAACCGGAGCTCGCACGGATCCTGGGCGCGCTGCCGGGCATCCCGCGGATCGTCGCCAGCGGCAACTACGCCGCCCCGCGCCGCCTGCTGTCCGTCGCCGACGCGGCCCTCGCGGAGTTCCGGCTGTTCATGCTCAACGCCCAGCCCGGCCTGCCGGACCGCGACGGCGTCGTCTACGAGTCCGCGTTCGTCGGGCCGGGGATGCGCGCCCACCCCCGGCTGCACTACTTCCCGTGCCGGCTGTCGCTGGTGCCGCACCTGTTCCGGCAGCGGCTCGCGCCCGACGTGGTGCTGCTGCACACCTCACTGCCGGTCGGCGGTGCGGTCAGCCTCGGCGTCGAGGTCAACGTCCTGCCGGCCGCGATCGAGTCCGCCCGCGCCCGCGGCGGCATCGTCGTCGCGCAGGCGAACCCCGCGATGCCCTTCACCCACGGCGACGCGCTCGTGCCCCTCGACGCGGTGGACTACCTCCTCGAGGTCGACGAGCCGCTCGCCACGCACGCGGTCGTGGCGCCCGACGCGGTGTCGGCGGCCATCGGGGAGCGGGTGGCCGCGCTCGTGCCGGCGGACGCGACGCTGCAGCTCGGCATCGGCGCCATCCCGGACGCGACGCTCGACGCCCTGCTCGGCCGGCGCGGGCTGCGGATCTGGTCGGAGATGTTCAGCGACGGCGCCCTCGCCCTGGAGAAGGCGGGCTGCCTCGACCGGGACACGCCGATCACCGCCTCCTTCTGCTTCGGTTCGGCCGAGTTGTACGACTGGGTCGACGCCAACCCACGTATCCGCATGCTGCGCACCGAGAAGACGAACAACCCGGGCACGATCGCCGCGCACCCCAACCTCATGAGCGTCAACAGCGCGCTGCAGGTCGACCTGTTCGCGCAGGCCAACGCCACCCGGGTCGGCAACCGTACGCACTCCGGCTTCGGCGGCCAGACCGACTTCATCGTCGGCGCCATGCACTCCCCCGGCGGCCACGCCGTCATCGCGCTGCGCTCCTGGCACCCGAAGGCCGACGTGTCCTCGGTGGTGCCGCTGGTGTCCGGCCCGGTCACCTCGTTCCAGCACAGCTACATCGTCACCGAGCAGGGCACCGCCACGATCTGGGGGCGCGACTCGGTCGAGCAGGCCCAGGAGATCGTCGACCGGGCCGCGCACCCGTCCATCCGCGACGAGCTCCGCGCCGCCGGCCGGACGTTCGGGCTACCCCTTCGCTGACGAACGGGACCAACGGCCCGCACCCGCCGACCCACATGCCTCTGCCACGTCCACACGCCCCGGTCGACGCTGATCTCATGGACACCACACTCACGGGCACCGCGAGCATCGTGGTCGGCCACGACGGTTCGCAGGCGTCACGGCAGGCGGTGGACTGGGCCGCCGACGAGGCGGAGCGCACCGGCGCGTCGCTGCGGATCGTCCACGCCTACCAGCTCGGCTGGCCGGCGGGCACCTCCTACCGCCCGACGGCCCAGGAGGCGGACGAGGCCCGGGGCCGCGCCGAGGAGCTCGTGGTCGGCAGCCGCGGCCACGGCGGCTTCACGGGCCTCCTGCTGGGCTCCGTCGGCCAGCAGCTCATGCACCACGCCGGGTGCCCGGTCCTCATCGCCCACCGGCCCGCCTGAACCGACGTACACCTGAATGGAAGGGATGAGTCCGGTGGTGGCAGTCATGCTCGTGGCCACGTTCATCGCCGCCGTCTACATCGCGCTGATCGCCCTGCACGTCCAGGCCATCCACGGCGACCCGCCGGGCACCGACCGGCGCCGGCCACGGATCGCGACCTGGCTCGCCACCCGTGAGGAACGCCGCCGCGGCCGCGCCGAGAGCGACGCGGCCCAGGGCCTGATGTCCGGCTCGCTGGACCGGGCTTCGTACCGGGCGGCCATGGCAGCCATGGCGGCCCAGGACGCGGCCGAGCACCCCGTCGAGATACCGAACCCCTGACGCGACGGCCGCCCGCTCAACGACCGGATCCGTCCCGGATCACGGCCCCGGCGACGGCGGTGGCGCCGATGGCGCCGGGCCGGGTTCCATGGACGACCGGACCGCACGGAGGTTCGTGCAGATTACGACGCTGAGCATGAACACGCCGCACACGGCCTGCTCGACACGCAGCCAGGTCGGGAACGCGTTCGGCCAGGCGACGACGCCGGCGATGGCCGCCAGCACCACGATTGAGATGATGCGCAGCCGGCGGAACGAGCCCCGATCGCCGGCGGCCGCGCGGCGGGCCAGGAAGAGCAGCACCGCCGCGCTCGCCGCGACCAGCGGCGTACGGATCCAGACGGCCGAGGTGACGAGCGCCGGGTTGTGTCGCATCACCACCGCGGCGACGACGGTGGACAGGCTGATCGTCAGGAAGGCGGCCAGCGCGGCCACCGCCGATCCCGGATTCGGGCTGGCCGGGAAGCGGCTGATCGTGGTGCTGGCCACCGCCGTGTTCGTGACCGGGGTGTGCCGTGCCGTGCGACTTCGCGGTGTCCGGGGAGCCGCACTCGCTGAAACCGGAGGCCCGGCTGGCCCTCTATCGGGTGGCGCAGGAGGCGCTGACCAACGTGACCAGGCCGTCACCTACGCCCTCCACCACGCCTGAGCGAGTCGTGATCGGATTGGTCTTATGAACGAGATCGAGACGGCGTTCGTGAAGCCCTTCTACCGGAGGATGGCGGGCTTCGGCGCATTGCGCTGGGCCGATGAGATGTGGGCAGACCTGACCGCTGCCGGCCGCCACGTGACGCAAGCTGACGTCAGCTGGATGCTCCGGACCGGACACTGGCGACCCGAAGTGATGGGAGCATGGTTCAGTCTCGCGGTGCCCGCCGAGTCGATCACCGCCGACCTCCTGCCGGCCATGGCCGGGTCGCGGGGCTCGCTGACAGCCGGCCCCCTGGCCGTCGCGGCGGCGCTGGTGGCCGGGCCCGACGCGGTGACCGCGATGACGGACTACCTGACCTTCATCCTCAATCGGCCCGACGGGTCGCAATTCGTTGTTGCCGCCGCCGTCGAGCACCTGGGTTCGGATCCCGTGATCGATCCGACCGCTGCCGGCCGCCGCCAGTTCCAAAATCTCCACGAGTTCGCCGTACGGCTGCGCGAAGCGTTCCAGCCAACGTGAACGGCGCGCGCAGCCGGGACGGGCGCCGCCGCATGTCACGCCTCCGTCGGACTGCTCGCGTCGATCCTGCCGAACTGTTCGTCGTCGCTCACGGACTCCACCTGGTAGACGCCCGGCCGCAGCTGACGGGACCGTTCCCGGACCGGTGCGGCGAGCGCAGGCGGCCAGGTCGTCTCGTCGTTCCAGATCACCCCGACGAGCACCGCCAGGTTGTCCGGGTCGACGTCGCCCAGGTCCGACAGGTCGAGCCCAGAGGCGTCCAAGTGGACCGCGGCGAGTTCCGTGCGGACCTTGTCGACGTGCGTCTGCGCGAGTGCCCGCGCCGTGGCCAGGGCGAGATTGCGCAGGCTCGGGCTGGTGAGCACGTCGGCCAGGTCCGCCGCCCGCCCGCTGGCCCGCCGCAGTGCCGCGTCCCGGCCAGCGTCGAGCCGATCGGCCGTGGCCAGCGTCAGCGCCAGCTCACCGGCGATGCCGCGAGCGCGGTCCAGGGTCCGGTCACGGTCGCGGATGAAGCCGTCGGCGACACCCTGCGCGCCCCGGCCCGCCACGGCGCGCGTCGAGTCCACGACCCCGTCCCGGACCTTGTGGAACGCCCTTGCGAGGCGCCCGTCCTTGTCCCGTTCCCGGGCCAGCTCCCGGCCGAGGCTCTCTGCCTGGGCGCGCGCCGCAGCAGCAGCCACCGCGCTGCTCACCGCGTGCAGCAGTGCGCTGATCAACGCGATCAACAGCCGCCGCGCGGAGACGACGGCGGCGACAGCCTGCGGGTCGGTGCCCTTGACCGCGAGCGCCGCATTGCGCGTGAACGGATGGTAGGGCGCCATGTCCGTGCCGCGTTGGTCCGGTCGCGGCAGACCGAGCCGGGCGAGCCGGTCCGAGAGCACAGGATAGATGTCGCCGAGGGTGAGCCAGGCGGGCCGGTTCGCAATGCCCTCCCGGATCACGTCGCAAATACGCCGGTGAAGGAGGTCGGGACGGTGTCGTCCGCGCCCACGGGGGTGCGCGCCGGACTGTTACGCGTCGTCGCGGTCAGCGTGTAGGCACCCTGGACGTGGGTCAGATCGGCGATGTCCGCCCCGCCGGCGAGCGTCTCCGTCGCCCGCCCTGCGTAGCAGCAGTCGAGGATCACAACGCGGATCGCGGCCGGGCAGTTGCGTACCACGTCGGCGAGCATGGGCCACGGCAAGGCCGTGAACGGGAGGCGGGTGGGCCGGCTCTGCTTCGTCGTGAGGAACAGCTCGCCGCGCTCCCCGAGCATGCCGTGCCCGGCGAAGTACAGCAGCAACTCGCCGCTGGTCTCCTCAGCAAGGTCGGCAACACGCGCGCCGAGGTCGGCGGCCGACACCGGATCGGCGATGACCGTGACGCGGTCGGCCGGCCAGCCGCACAACGCCGGGTCGGTGAGCATGCGCTCCATGGCACGCAGGCTGGCACGGACCGCCGGAAGCTGGGTCAGGTCGGCGTGGTCGTATGCGGCCACCCCGATCAGGATCGCCCGGGACGCCGCGAATGAGTCCTTCTCCCCCATCACCGTCGACCCGGCCTCCTCCTGCCCCGCTCCAGGCTGGCACGAACCGGGCCGCACGAAGGCGGCCCGGTTCTCATCCGGTGAATGTACTCCGCGACCTGGCGATGGGCGACGGCCTCCGCGAGACGTGCCGTGTTGCCGCGACGCAACGACTTTCCGGCACCCGTCTATGTCATGTTGCTCGATACGAACGGGCATTGTGGTTCGCCGCCCGACACGGTGAACTCGGGCGCAACTGCTCGGCGTGCAGCCGGACGTGCTGGGCGACACCGTGCGCGATGCTCAGCCACACCGCGTCGGGCGACAGCACCATCTGCCGCAGACAACGCGCGCCGGGTTCATGTGCCGCCGACGTGGATGGACCGCCCGTGTCCGGGAGTAGCCGCACCGTACGGCCTCACCGGACCGTCGAACGGGTCAGCCGGGCCGTGCCCCGGGTTGCCGTGGAGCTCGACCTTCCTTCCCGCCGCTGGCTGGTGTGCTCAGCCTCGCTTGCTGCCCGGCTGAAGCGGACGGTGGGGCTCAACGCCCTTGCTGCCTGGCAGTTGGGCATCGGCGCGGTGGGGCTGGACCAGGTTGATGACCTCGTCGACCTCGGTGAGGAGGTCCGTGCGGTGGGTGATGAGCAGGACCGCCCGGTCGCCCGTGGCGGTCAGCAGGTCGTGGGTCAGGGCGGCGGCGGTGGCCTCGTCGAGGTGTTCGGTGGGCTCGTCGAGGATCAGGACGGGGAAGTCGGCCAGCAGCGCGCGGGCGAGGGCGAGCCGGCGACGCTGGCCGCCGGACAGCGTGACGCCGTGCTCGCCGACGGGGGTGTCGAGGCCGGCGGGCAGGGTCCTGACCCAGTCGAGCAGCCGCGCGGCCGTCAGGGCCGTCTCGAGCTCGGCCTGGGTCGCGCCGGGACGGCCGATGCGCAGGTTGGCCTCGATGGTCGTGTCGAACAGGTACGCGTCGTCGCCCAGGTACCCGACGACCCGGCGCACATCGTCGCCGCGCAGGTCGCGCACGTCGACGTCGTTGAGCGTCACCCGGCCGGCGACCGGGTCGAGCCACCGCAGCAGCAGCGCCGCGACCGTGCTCTTGCCGGCGCCGCTCGGGCCGACGAGCGCGACCCGGCGGCCCGGGCGCAGCGTGAGCGACACGTCGCGGACCACCACCTGGCCGGGCGTCCAGCCGGCGGACACGCCCTCGAGGCGGACGGTCGGCGGGCCGGCCGGCAACGGTGCGGGCTCGATCGGGTCCGGGGCCGGGTCGGCGGCGGCGGCGATCTCGGCGAGCCGGCCGAGGGCGGCGCGGGCCGCGGCGAGGCGCTGCGCGGCGGCAGGGATCGTGCCGACGGTCTCGAACACGGCGAGCGGGGTGAGCACGACGACGGCCAGCAGCTCACCCGGGAGGGTGCCGGCCCGGACCGCGACGGCGCCGGCGGCCAGGCCTGCGAGGACGCTCAGGCCCGTGCACAGCGCGGTGACCGCGGCCGACAGGCCCGCGGCGGCGCTGGAGCGGCGGGCGGCGGTGAGCAGCTGCCGGTCGGTGCGGTCCAGCGCGGCGAGCGCGTCACCGGCGGCGCCGTGCGCGATGAGCTCGGGCATCCCTTCCATCAGGTCGACGGTGCCCGCGGCCAGCGCGCCGCGCAGGGGCGCGAGCCGGGCGTCGGCGCGACGGACCGCCGCCGACTGCAGCACCGGCACCCCGACCGCGACGACGAGCAGCCCGGCCGCGAGGACCGCACCGGCGACCGGCAGCAGGCCGCCGACGAGCAGCACGGTGGCCGCACCGGTGACGGCGGCGACCGCGATGGGCAGCAGCACGCGGGCGATCACGTCGAGCACGGACTCGACGTCGTCGACGAGGCGCGCGACCAGGTCACCACGGCGGAACTCGGCGATGCCGGCGGGCGCGAGCCGCTCCAGCGTCCGGTACGCCTGCACCCTCAACCCGCCCAGCACCCGAAACGCGGCGTCGTGGCCGGTGACCCGCTCGACATACCGCAGCACGCCCCGCCCGATGCCGAACGCCCGCACGGCGACGATCGCCACCATCAGGTGCAGCACCGGCGGATGCTGAGCGGCGCGCGAGATGAGCCACGCCGACGTCGCCATCAGCCCGACCCCGGCTCCGGCCGCGCCGACCCCGGCGATCAAAGCCAGTGCGAGCTGACCCGCCGCCGGCCGGCACAACCGCAGCACACCACGGACAACGCCGACGCCACGACCACCCACGCCACGGCTGCCCACGCCCCGCTCCAGGGCCGGCTGACCGGCCGCGCAAGCAAGGTCGTCGCGCGGTGGAGTGGCGGCGTGGTCGGGGCGGTCGTGCGTTCGGGTTGACTCGGCCGATGCGCCGTGGTCGGGCCTCGTGTCGCCGTTCTTCGCGGGCGGGGAGGAGGGGGCGCCTGGGCGGGCCGCGTGGTCGGTGACGCTCATGCCGGCACCACCGAACGGCCGACCCGGATCGCACGGTCGGCGAGAGCGATGAGCGCGGGGCAGCGAGTAGTCACGATGACCGTCCAGCCAGTGGAGGGGGCACCACGGCGGGCCGCGTGGTCGGTGACGCTCATGCCGGCACCGCCGAGCGGCCGACCCGGATCGCACGGTCGGCGAGGGCGATGAGCGCGGGACGGTGGGCGGTCATGATGACCGTCCGGCCGGTGGCGTGGGCGCGGATCGCGGCGAGGATGCCCGCCTCCGTCGCGGCGTCGAGGTTGGCGGTCGGCTCGTCGAGCAGGACCAGCGGGGCGTCGCGCAGGAACACGCGGGCCAGTGCGATGCGCTGCCGCTGGCCGGCGGACAGGCCCGCGCCGTCGTCGCCGAGCCTGGTCGACATGCCGTCCGGCAGGGCGTCGATGAACTCCAGCGCGCCGGCCAGGTCCGCGGCGCGGCGCAGCGACTCCTCGGTGGCGGCGGGCGCGCCCAGGCGGATGTTGTCGGCGATGGTGCCGGCGCTGAGCCAGGGCCGCTGCGGCAGCCACGCGACCAGCCGCCGCCACGCGTCGGGGTCGACGGCCGTCAGGTCCTGGCCGTCGACGGTGACGGTGCCGGCCGCCGGTGCGGCGAAGCCGAGCAGCACGGCCAGGGCCGTGGACTTGCCGCAGCCGCTGGGGCCGGTCAGGGCCACCAGCTCGCCGGGGCGGATCTCGGCGGTGAACGGCGGCAGCGACGCCTCGGACCGCCCTTCGTGACGGACGACGACGTCCTCGAAGCGCACGATGCCGGCCGGTGCCGGTGCCGTGCCGTGCGGTGGCGCCGGCCGGTCGAGGATCTCGAACACGGACGTGGCGGCGGCGAGCCCTTCGGCGCTGGCGTGATAGTTGGCGCCGACCTGGCGCAGCGGCAGGTAGGCCTCCGGGGCGAGGATCAGCACGAGCAGCGCGGTGGCGAGGCCGAGGCTGCCGTCGACGAGGCGCAGGCCGATGCCGACCGCGACGAGCGCCACCGACAGCGTCGCGAGCAGCTCCAGCACGAGCGAGGACAGGAACGCGACCCGCAGCGTGCGCATGGTGGTGGTGCGCTGCTCGGCGCTGATCCGGGCGATGACGCCGGCCTGCCGCTTCGCGCGGCCGAAGACCCGCAGGGTCGGCAGGCCGGCGACGACGTCGAGGAAGTGGTGCGACAGCCGGGCGAGGAGCCGGAACTGGCGCCGGTTCGCCGACTCGGTGTGCAGCCCGACGAGGGCCATGAACACCGGGATGAGCGGCAGGGTGAGGGCGATCGTGCCCGCGGCGACCAGGTCCGCGGGCGCGATGCGGGCGAGCACGATGACCGGCACCAGCGCGGCGAGGACCAGCTGCGGCAGGTACCGCGCGAAGTAGGCGTCCAGGGCGTCCAGCCCGCGGGTGGCGAGGACGGCGACCTTGCCGCTGTCGCCGGCGGCGCCCGGGCCGAGCGCCGCGACGTGGGCGAGCAGCCGCGACCGCAGCTGCCGCTTCACGGCCGCGGACGAGCGGGCCGCGGCGACCTCCTGCGCCCAGGCGACCGCCGCCCGCAGCGCGACGACGGCGGCCAGCCAGCCGAGGGCCGGCGCGATCCGGGCCACGTCGGCGCCGTGCAGGTACACGGCGGTGATGCCGTCGGCGAGCAGCGTGGCCTGGGCCACGACGAGCGCGGCGAGGGCGACGCCGAGGGCGACGGACAGCACGAGGTAGCCGCGGGTCGCCCGGGCGTGCCGCAGCAGGCGCGGGTCCAGGGGCTTCACGGGTGGGCCGCCGGGATGTGCTCGACCCGCAGCCGCCGGCGGAACACCCAGTAGGTCCACGACTGGTAGCCCAGCACGATCGGGGTGAAACAGACCGCGACCCAGGTCATGACCTTCAACGTGTACGGCGTGGACGACGCGTTGGTCACGGTGAGGCTGTCGCCGCCGGCGAGGGTGGTCGGCATGACGTCGGGGAAGAGCGTGACGAACAGGGCGGCGACGGCGAGGACCAGGGTCGCCCCGGTGGCGAGGAACGCCCAGCCTTCGCGGCGGGCCCGCGCGGCCAGCACCGCGCCGATCAGGGCCGCGGCGGCCGCGCCCGACAGCGCCCAGCCCCAGGCGTCGTCGTGGGTCAGCTGGGTCCACAGCAGGAACGACGCGGCGAGGAGCACGGCGGGCAGGCTGAGCCGGAACGCGAGGCGCCCCGCCCTGACCCGGACGTCGCCGTCGGTCTTCAACGCCAGGAACACCGCGCCGTGCAACGCGAACAACGACAGGGTCGTGAGCCCGCCGAGCAGCGCGTAGGGGTTGAGAAGGGTGAAGAACGTGCCGGCGTACTCGTGCTCGGCGGTGATCGGCACGCCGCGGACGATGTTGCCGAACGCGACGCCCCACAGCAGCGCCGGGACGAAGCTCCCGGCGATGATGCACAGGTCCCAGCGGCGCCTCCACTGTGGACTGTCGAGCTTGCCGCGGTACTCGAAGGCGAGCCCACGCACGATGAGCGCCACGAGGATGATCAGCAGCGGCAGGTAGAAGCCGGAGAAGAGCGTGGCATACCACTCCGGGAAGGCGGCGAACGTCGCGCCGCCGGCGACGAGGAGCCAGACCTCGTTGCCGTCCCAGACCGGGCCGATGGTGTTGATGAGCAGGCGCCGCTCCCGCTCGCCGCGGGCGAGGACCGGCAGCAGCATGCCGACGCCGAAGTCGAAGCCTTCCAGGAGGAAGTAGCCGGCCCAGAGCACGGCGATGAGCGCAAACCAGACGGTGGTGAGTTCCATGTCGTTTCCCTCTAGTACGCGAACGCCAGCGGACGGTCTTCGTCATCTTCGTCGTGGGGTACGACGATTTCGGGTGCTCCGGCCCGGGCGTAGCGCAGCATCAGCATCAGTTCGACGACGGCGAGCGCGCCGTACAGGAGCGTGAAGACGACGAGCGAGGTCGCGACGGTGCTCGCGGAAACCGACGGCGAGACGCTCTGCGAGGTCTTGAAGATGCCGAAGACGGTCCACGGCTGGCGGCCGACCTCGGTGAAGATCCAGCCGAACGAGTTGGCCAGCAGCGGCATGGCGACCGTGGCCACGGCGGCCGTCCACAGCCAGCGTCCCGCGGGCAGCCGGCCCTTCCGGGTGCGCCACAGCGCGACCGCGGCGACGGCCATGGCGAGGACGCCGAAGCCGATCATGAGGCGGAACGACCAGTAGGTGACCGGCACGTAGGGCACGTAGTCGCCTTCGCCGTACCGCTGCGAATACAGCTGCTGGAGGTCGTTGATGCCTTCGACGGAGCCGCTGGGGCTGCCGGTCGCCATGAAGGACAGCAGCGACGGGATGCGCACGCTGGCGACCTCCTCGCGCCCGTCGAGCGAGCCGATGGTGAAGATGGAGAACGAGGCGGGTTCGGACGTCTGGTACAGCGCCTCCGCGGCGGCCATCTTCATCGGCTGCTGCTCGGTCATCACCCGCGCCTGCAGGTCGCCGGTGACGAGCACGCCGACGCCGGCGGCGAGCACGACCCAGGCGCCGAGGCGCAGCGCCGGCCGGAACACGTCGACCTGGTTGCGGCGGCGCAGGTGCCAGGCGCTCACGGCGAGCATGAACGCGCCGCCGGTAAGGAAGCACGCGGTGATGGTGTGCGGGAAGGTCACGAGGGTCGTCGAGTTCGTCAGGACCGCGACGATGTCGGTGAGCTCCGCGCGGCCGCGTTCGGCGTTCACGGTGTACCCGACGGGGTGCTGCATCCAGGAGTTGGCGGCGAGGATGAAGTACGCCGACAGCATGGTGCCGATCGACGCGAGCCAGATCGCCGCCAGGTGGACGCGCTTCGGCAGCCGGTCCCAGCCGAAGATCCACAGCCCGAGGAACGTCGACTCGAGGAAGAACGCGAGGAGCCCCTCGATGGCCAGGGGCGCGCCGAAGATGTCACCGACGAAGCGTGAGTACGCGCTCCAGTTCATGCCGAACTGGAACTCCTGCACGATGCCGGTGACGACCCCCATCGCGAAGTTGATGAGGAACAACTTCCCCCAGAACTTCGTCGCTCGCAGGTACTCCTGGCGCCCGGTCCGGAACCAGGCGGTCTGCAGCCCGGCGACGAGCGCCGACAGGCCGATGGTGATCGGCACGAAGATGTAGTGGTAGACGGTGGTGATCGCGAACTGCCACCGCGCAAGGTCCAGCGCGTCCATGGCCCGATTCTCGGGACCCGGCGCGGGCGGCATCAGGGCCGAACGGCACGTCCGTCCGGGACTGTCGGGCCCTCCTGCGTGAGGACGGTCACGCGGTGCCCGGGCGCGCGTCGGCCGGCCAGTTGAGGACCTTGGCGCCGAGGACCGCGGCCTGGAGGGTGAACCGGTGGGTCGGGTCGGCCGCGTCGTAGCCGGTGAGGGCCTTGATGCGCTCCAGCCGGTACGTCACGGTGCGCACCGACACCCGCAGCCGCTTCGCCGACTCGGTGGCCACCCCACCGGTGGCGAAGTAGACGTCCAGGGTGTCCAGCAGCGGCCGGGCGCCGCCACGGGCCTGCAGCAGCGGGCTGAGCACGGCGGAGACGAGGTCGACGATGGCGGGCTGGTCGCGCAGCAGGACGCGGTAGACGAGCAGGTCGTGCGCGGTGATGACGGACTTGTCCGCGTGCAGGCGCCCCGCCATGGTCAGTGCCTCGCGGGCCTCCTCGTAGGAGCGGGCGATGCCGTACAGGCCAGGGTGCGGGCGGCCGACCGCGACCCGCCACGGCCGTCCGTGCCGGAGCCGGTTGAGCTCGCCGTGCACCAGCTCACCCAGGTCGCTGTCGCGGCCGGCGGGCGCGGTCGTGCCGGCCACGGCGGGCTCCGCCGGGGCGAGGACGACGAGGAGGTTGTCCTTGGTGGCGACGAGGACGTCACGGTCGCCGAGCCGGTCGAAGATGACCGCCTCGAGGGCGCTGATCGCCGTGTCGGTGTCGGGCAGCCGCCGGCC
The DNA here is from genome assembly GCF_040674675.1 of Dactylosporangium sp. NPDC049742. Taxonomy (NCBI): domain Bacteria; kingdom Bacillati; phylum Actinomycetota; class Actinomycetes; order Micromonosporales; family Micromonosporaceae; genus Dactylosporangium; species Dactylosporangium sp. NPDC049742. The sequence continues at coordinate 37,661 of NZ_JBFANF010000051.1, forward strand.
CGGGGCCGCGAGCGCCACCTGGTGCACCCGGGCGAGGTCGAGCCCGAACGGTTCGGCCCGCTCGACCACGCTGCCGAGGTCGGAGTCGCCGCGCAGCAGGTCGTCGACGAGCTCCCGGCGCAGCGCCTCCTCCCGGCGGACGAGGTCCCGGCGGGCGACCGCGTACCCCTCGGCGAGGGTCGCGACGGCGTCGTCGATGACGTGCAGCACCGCGGCCGCGGCGGCACGGACGACCTCGCTGTCCCGGGAGCGCACCACCATCGGCAGGTCCTGCCACAGCCGCCGGGCCGCCGACAGGTACAGCTGCACCACCCGTCCGGCGGAGATGCCCTGCTCGGCGGCCTGCCGGCCGAGCAGCGCCACGGCGTCGAGCTCGGCGCGTCTGGGTCGGCGGCCGCTGACCGCCGCGTCGGCGAGCATCGGCAGGTAGTCGCCGAGCAGCAGCACCGGCACGTCACCGGCGTCGCGGGCGGCGGCGGTGGCGACCTCGGCCAGCCATGCCTGCTGCGCCTTCCGCGGCTGCGCAGCCTTGGACGCGCCGGCAGACGCTCCGGTCGGGGCCCGCCGGCTGCGGTCGGCCATCGCAGTGCTCACCTCCCGCCGGCGTCCGGCCGCCGGGTCTCCGGCGCGGCGGTGCGTTCCCGTCGTGGCCGGTCACCGGCAGTGTAGACCGGGCTCCGCAGGCCCGGCTCCGGTTCCCGCCGCGAGCAGCCGGGGCAGCGGCTGGCCGCCGGTTGCCGGATCAGCTGGTCGATACGGATGTCCGCCCCGCATCCGGTACACCTGCCGTAACGGCCACGGTCGAGCGCGTGCAGCGCGTGTTCGACGTCGTCGAGCCGGCGCCAGGTGAACTCGGCCAGCGCCGGCTGCTCGGTGCTGCCGGCGCCGTCCTGCCGCGGCTGGTTGAGCAGGCGCAGCTGGGTGCGGTACCGGTCGCGGTGCTCGTGCAGCAGCACCCGCAGCATGTCGAGATCCCGCTGCCTGCCGCGTGTGTCCATCGTGAAGCTCCTGGTTCGTGACCGTCGGAGGCGCCGGCCGTGGGGGCCGGCGCCTCCGGGCGGCCGGGGACGGTCAGCGCCCGCGGGCCTGGCAGGGCACGCAGAACCGCGCGTGCGGCAGGATCTCCAGCCGGGCGGCGGGGATCGGGGCGGTGCAGCGTTCGCAGCTGCCGTAGCTGCCCGCCGTGAGCCGGGACAGCGCGGCGGAGATCTCCTCGATCGCCTGGCGGGCGGCGGCCGTGCGCGCACCGATGGTGTCCGGGTCCTCACCGGCGCTGCCCGGCTCGGTGCCGGCCGCGGCGAGGACCGCGAGCTCCTCGGTGTGCTGTCGCAGCTGCGTCTGCAGCGTGTGCTGCAGCGAGCCGGTGTCGACGCTCATGCTGGTCTCCCATCAACCTGTCAGAACATTGCGGTGGAGCACACGTGTGCCGGTCAGGGCCGCACGGCGCCGCGGCGCAGCGCGGCGAGCGCGGCCAGGCCTGCGCCGCGCACCGCGGCCAGATGCGGCGCGGCCGGGCGGCGCACCGGGGTGCCCGCGGCACCCGCGATGCGCGCCGCCAGCCGGGGCCGGGCCGCGCCGCCCCCGACGAGGAGCAGACCCCCGCGGACCGCGGCGGCGACGACCTGGCGGCGGTGGCCGGTCTGCCGGCGCACCCGGCCGACGAGGTCTGCGATCGCGGCGACGACCGCCGCGTCGAGGTCCGGCCCGGCGACGCCGTCGTGCAGCCCGACGTCGCGCCGGTGGGCCGCGACGATCACGCCACCCTCGAGCACGGCGACCTCGGTCAGGTGCGCGCCGACGTCGGCGACCAGCAACGGGCCCGGCGCCGCGCCGGCACCGATCGCCGCCGCGCGCACGGAGTCGATGAACAGCAGCCGTGCCGGTTCGAACACCTTCGTCAACAGCCCACGCACGGCCGGCTCCGCCCGCGGGTCGGTGCCCACGGGCCGGCACGCCACGACCACGGCACCGGCGGGCAGCGGCCGACGCCGCTCCCAGGAGAGGCCGGACAGCAGGGTCCGCATCGCGTCCAGGTCGGTGATCCGGCCCCGGGCGACGGGACCGGACCACGGCGCGGTCACCGTCTCCGGGTAGCTGAGCTGCAGCACCCCGCGGCCCGACGCCCAGATCCTGGCGCCGGCGCCGCCGAGGTCGAGCCCCACGGCGGCGGGCTCGTGCGCGGGGCTCGCCGCGCCGGCACGGAGCCGGGGGTCGCCCGGCCGTTCTTGGCGTTCCAGGCGTTCCAGGGCGGCGGCGCTGCCGGTCGGTTGGGTGAACATGGCTCTCCTCTCGGACACCTGTACGCGGTCCGTGACGGTGGCGGGGTTGTGCGGGATGCGGCCCCGGAGGCGACCGGGACGGGCCGTGGCGGTGCCACGGGCGGGTGGTGTCAGGCGCGTCCGGCGTCGATCGCCGCGGACGCTGTGGCCGGGCCTGCGGTCAGCCGGTGAAGGCCGGCACGCCGTAGCGGCCGGGCGACGACTGCCGGCGGAAGCGCTCGAGCCCGATGCGTCCCCGCGCCACACGTGGCCAGGCTGGGGTCGCACCGGGCGAGCCGGCCGGCGCGGGGCAGGCGGCGACCTGGACGAGGGGCCGCTCAGGGCACAACACGCCAGTCACCACGATCACCACCCCTGCGAGCCGTACCGAAGGAATCTCCAGCATCGGCGATCAGCGCACGGCACACACCAGCATCGGTCGGCAACCTTGCCGGCGCCCTGCTTGCCGATCATCGGCAATCTGGCCGTCGGCGGGCGCCGGGCCACCGCATGGCGCCCGGTCCCACGCGGGCAGGGCCCGGTGGTCCTCAGGTCCTTCGCACCGTGGTGACCAGCGCGAGCCCGGACTGCTTGCCGTCGACGAGCGAGCTCATCTCGCGGAGGTTCTGGGTCACCGACTCCAGCACCGCGATCGCCGACCTGGCCGCGGCCTGCATGTTGTCCACGTGGGCCACGATCTCGTCGCTGGACGCCGCCGTCTCGGTGGCGAGGGTCTTGACCTCGGTGGCGACGACGTTGAAGCCGAGACCCGCCTCACCCGCGCGGGTGGCCTCGATGGTGGCGTTGAGCGCGACCAGCCGGGTCTGCGCGGCAACCCGGGTGATGAGCTCGACCGCACGTGCGCCGGCACCCAGTAGTGCGCACCGTCGCGGGCCAGGTTGACGACGTAGGCGAAGAGCTCGTCGCCGCGACCGACGCGGTGTCCCACAGCAGCTTGAAGACGCACCGCGGCATGTCAGGGTGGCGGATCACGTTGTGCGGGCTGCGGGAAAACGCGTGGCGTCGCCCGGGGTCAGCAGGCCGACGCCGCCGTCGTAGCGGCGGTAGGCCAGGGCGCCGCGGTCGTTGGCGGCGTCGGTGAAGAACAGGAACGGCAGCCAGCCCTCGGCGAGGCGGGTGGCGGCCGCGGCCGGGCTGAGGACCGGCGTCCGGCGCGAGTTGACCGTCGGCGTGGGCGTGCCGTTGGCGGTGACCGGGCGCATGGTGTGCTGCCGGGCGACGCGTAGGCCGGTGGGGCCGGCGCGGTACACGATGGCGTCCTCGCCCGTGTCCAGCTCGGTGAACAGGCACACGTCGTAGTCCATCGCGGCCAGCATCGAGCCTGCCTGGCAGGCCCGGCGCGGCCGCAGCGGCACCGTCTTGCGGCGGGTGATCCGGGCCGGGCCGGGCACGGCGAGCGTGCGCCGCTGCGGGTCCGGCCACGGCCACGGCTCCCACCCGGTCTCCAGCCGGGTGATCTGGCGCTCCAGCCGGTCCGTGGCGGCCGCGACGGCGGCCGGCAGGGTCGGGCCGTCGACCTGGATCCGGGCGGGTGCCCCGCCGACGCGCAGGTTCACCTGGATCACCGCCGGGCAGCCCGGGTGGGGTCCGCAGGTGAGGCGCAGCCGGGCCGCGCCCGCCGAGCGGTGCCGTGCGACCACGGCCGCGACGGCAGCCCGCGCGCTCTCCCGGTCGTCCGGGTCGACCGGCCCGCGGCTGCGCACGTCGACGTCACCCGCGGGGCCGATCACTGACACGTCGAGCTCCGGCACCGGTACACCTCCTGGATCGGCAACGGCGTCAGTGTCGCCGCCCGTCGCGGGGGCCGACAGTGCCGAAGGTCCCGTCCCCGCCGTCCCGGTCCGGGTGCCTACCGGTGGCCGGCCTTCTCGTGCTCGAGCCGGGCCAGCAGCCGGTCCTGGAGGAGGTCCACGGCCTCGTACGGGCCGTCCGCGGTCGCCTCGGCGTGCAGGACCCGGCCGTTCAGGTCGATCTCGGCGCGGGCGGTGACGGGCCGGGTGGCGGCCGGGTTCGTGATCCGGTCGAGCCGCACCTTGGCGTAGAGGATCGGGCGTCCCGTGTGCCCGAGCACCGCGGTGACCTTCTCCCGGGCGTACCCCTGCAGTCGAGGCTCCATCCCGGCCTGCAGCTGGACCTGGACCTCGACCTCGTCGTGCGTGCGGGACATCGTCTCGTCCTTCCCTCGTCCAAGGGGCGGGGTTCCGACCGCCTGAGATCATTTGATCTCCCCGATACGGGACGCCTCCAGGGTCTTTGGTCCCGTCACACCGCGGCGGCGCGGGCCGGCCGGGATCATTCCCCGATGCCTCCCGTAGCCAGGTGTAGCGGCCGGCACTGCGGGCAGGTGCGCTGCGACCACGCCGCCCCTGCCGCTGCCACGGACGGTCCGGCACCGCCTGCGGGCTCGAGGCGCCGTGGGGGCGGCAGGCACTGAGGCACTTCGCGGGAAGCGGGGCCGACGGATGGACATCAGCACACGCAACAACGGGCGGACGGTGCAGGAGCTGCTGCGCTGCGCCGCCGAGGAGGCCACGCGGGCACCGTCCGTGCTGAACACGCAGCCGTGGCGGTGGCACGTCGGCGAGGACGGGCTCGACCTGCACGCCGACCGGACCCGCCAGCTGCACGCCATCGACCCGGCAGGCCGGCTGCTGATCCTGAGCTGCGGCGCGGCGCTGCACCACGCCCGGGTCGCGCTGGCGGCGTCCGGGATCAACCCGTCGGTGCGGCGCTATCCCGACGCGGCCGACCCGGACCTGCTCGCCCGGGTGCGGTCCGGCGGGATCCAACCGGTGCGGGCGGAGGACGCCGCCGCCGCGGACGCCATGCGGCAGCGGCGGACGGACCGGCGGCCGTTCCTGGCGTCCGGGCCGGCGACCGGCGAAACGCTGGACGCGCTGCACGCGGCGGCGACGGCCGAGGACACCACGCTGCACCGCATCGACGGCGACCAGATCGCGTACCTGCGGGCGGCCGAGCACGGCGCGCAGATCATCGAGGCCAAGGACGAGCGGCGCCGTGAGGAGCTGCGGGAGTGGACGGGGCGGCCAGCGGAGAAGGGCGACGGTGTGCCGCCGGAGACCGTCGCGGGACCGACGCCCCGGCCGGTGCCGCTGCGCGGCTTCGGGCTCGGCGACCGGGCCGCCCTGACCCCGGGCACCGGCGACGACCGGTCCGCCGGGTACCTGCTGCTCGCCACGCGCACCGACGAGCCGGCCGCCTGGCTGCGGGCGGGTGAGGCGGTCAGCGCGGTCTGGCTCACCGCGATCAGTCTCGGGCTGGCGGTCTCGCCGATGAGCGACGCCGTCGAGGTGCCCGGCGCGCGCGCCCTGCTGCGGAGCCTCCTGCCGCACGGCGGCAATCCGCAGCTCGTGCTGCGCGTCGGCGCCGATCCCGGGTCGCCGCCACCGGCGAGCCCCCGCCGGCCGACCGGTGACGTCATCGGCGACGAGACCGGACCGTGACTCCCCGCCGTGGAGCACACCGATGAAGGCGAATGGACTCCCGCCACGCACGCCAAGGACATCATGAGCCGGGCACGGCCGGCCGGTCGGCTCGATCAGCGGGCGCGACCCGCTCCGCCGGTCCACCACGCCGGCGGCAGGTCCACCATCAGCTCGCCGACGACCTCCACGGTCTCGGCGGCGGGCCGCCTCGGCGAGTGCGGCGGAAGGGCTCCCGGGCCGGGGACGCCGATCCGGACGCCGATGACGGGATGGGCGACGTCGCCGAGCATGCGGCGCAGCAGCTCCCGGGCGCTGCGGACCTCCACGAGGTCGCTCATCGCGGAGGTGGACAGGCGTTCGGCGGTCGCGGTGAGCAGCACGGCAGACAGCGCCTCGCCCGCGATGAGCCAGGCCGCCGGCTCGTCCACGTCGGTGACGATCACGCCGTACGAGGCGGCGCGGTCCACGAGTTCGGCACCGCTGTAGATGCTCGGGCCCTCCTCGACACCGGTGAAGTCGCGGATCGGCACCGGCCGCGCGCCCACCGCCGCGGTGGTGTCCTGCGGCACCCCGTCGCCGGCGAGACGCGCCCCGGTCCACCTGGCGAGCTCGGCCCGGTACGCCGGGTCGGCCCGCTCGGCGGCGGCGGCGTGACCGGCGGCGACGGCCACCGCGGTGAGATCCCGCGACCGGACGATGTGCATGTCGGCGCCGGCGTGGCGGGCCGCGGCGCGCAGCCGGTCGGCGATGTGCTCGGGCACCGGGCGGACGTCGAACGGCCGCCGGTCGGTCCGCCGGGCGTGGATCGCATGCCGGAGCAGTTGTGCGGTCGACGACGGGTGCAGGCGGCCGGCGTACCGCAGCGTCGCCAGCAGATCCGGGTCGTCGTCGCGGGGCAGCCGGTCGACGACCACCGCCGCGCCCTCGGCCGCCAGCGCGACGCACGCGTGGTGCAGCGCGGCCCCGCAGCTGACCGTCAGCAGCCGGCCCTCCGGATCGATGGGGTCCAGCTGCCGGCGCCGGTCCGCGCGGAGCACGGCGACGTCGTGCTCGATGCGCCAGCGCCACGGCTGGGTGTTCCAGATGGACGGTGCGCGCAGTGCGGTCACGGCCGCGCGCGCCAGGATCCGGCTGACCGCCTCCACGCGGATCGCCGCGTCGGTCTCGGTGTGTCGTACCGCTACCATGACGAACTCCTTCCCGGCTCGGGCGACGTTCACTGCGCGTCGGCCGGCTCCGGCGACGACTCCGGCACGGGCACGATGCCGTGGTACACGGGGCACTCCGGCTCGCATCCGCCGTGCACCATGTCGGCCAGCGCGCGCTCCGCCCCCATGCACGTGTCATCGACGTAGTCCAGCGCGACCTCGCCGGCGAGCTGCCGCGCCTTCGGGCTGGCGATGCCCTCCTGCAGCCAGATCGCCCCGGCACCGGCCGCGGCCGCCTCCCGGACCAGACCCTCGGCCTCCGCCGCCGGCCGGAACACCTGCACCACGTCGATGTGCTCCGGGACGTCGGCGAGGCGTGCGTACGCGTGCTCGCCGAACAGTTCCGTGGCGTGCGGATTGACCGGGACGATGTGCCAGCCCTGCTCCTGCAGCATCTTCGGCACCCAGTGCCCGGGCTTCTGCGGGTCGCGGGACGCTCCCACCACCGCGATCGTGTGCGCGCCGGCAAGTATCTGCCGTGGTGTACGCATCGTGATCAGCTCCTCGCTGTGACGATGACCGGCGACACCTCCACTGTGCCACCGGCACGGGACGCTGTCCGGTGCCGAACGACCTGTTCCTTGCGACCGTCGGCCCGGCCGGGCGCGAGGAGCAGGGCGGCCGTCATGCTGACGCCGAGTGCACGGCGTCCGGCACGGGTGCGGCCTGCTCCTGGACGGTGCCGTGCGCGATGAGCGCGGGGCAGGCCATGGTGCGCAGCACCCGGTGCATCACCGAAGGGCTCGACGGCCCGGCGGGATCCGCGGGGCCACGGGTGCCGAACACCATGAGCATCGCCCACTGCGAGGCGAGGGTCAGCGCCTCGACCGGGTCGCCGGGCTCGCTGCGCAGCTCCATCTCGACGAGCGGGTGCCGCGCGCGCCACGGCTCGGCGGCCGCCACGAGCGCCTCGTGGACGGCCGACTCGCTACTGCTCAGGCACGGCCCGTGGTGCCGGCCTTCCCCGTGGTGCCGGCCATGCAGCCACAGCTCGGGATGCTGCCAGACCTGGATGACGACGAGCCGCTGGCCGCGGTCGGCGGCCTCCTCGAACGCGAGGCGGAGCGCGCGGCGGGCCGGGTCCGACCCGTCGAAGCCGGCCACCACCGGGCCCGTCTGCGGCAGGACCGTGAACGGATCGGCCCAGCGTCGCGCCGCGTGGACCGCGAGCACCGGGCACTCCGCCCCCAGGCAGAGCTCGTCACACACCGAGCCGAGCGGGTCGGCCATGTTGCCGCCGCCGCCGTGGCTCGCCACGACGAGCAGCCGGGCCTGCCGCGTGTGGCTGCGCAGCACCTCGACCGGGGGGCCGACCGCCGTCACCCCGGTCGCGCAGACGCCGGGTCGCCATCGCACCGCCTCCTCCGCCGCCCGGACGGCGATGTCGGCGCTGCCCGGCGGCACGTCACCGGCGTGCAGGGCCGGGTCGATCGCGTGGACGACGAGCAGCTCCCGATTGTGCCGGCAGGCCTCGTCCGCCGCCCAATGCAGCGCGCCGAGACTGTCGGCCGAACCGTCGACGCCGGCCACCACGGGTCCGTACCGGTAGCCCAATGTCGGCCTCCCTCCACGTCCCCCGAAACGTCCCCCGCACATGTGCGTCCAGAGCCGGGCGGACCGCCGGCCGTGCCCGGCCCCGCGACGACGGGCGGCGATGCGGTGCCGCCCACCACGTCGTTCGGTGACCTGCCGCGCCGCCTGGACCGGCCCTGCCGGGGTGCCGATGCCGCAGTCACGTCCGCCTGCACCCGCACCACGTGCGGCGCTCGGGTCCAGCATGGTCTCACCGCGGCGGTCTGTGCCAGCACGCCGGACCCGAATCATCCGCATCAGGTGATCTCCGCCGCGACGGCCGTCGATCTGGCATGGCAGGTGGCGCTGCGGCTCCCGCCGACGGGCCGACCTGCCCGGCTCGACAGGACCAACGCCCCGTGCGGCCCGCGGCCACGGCGACGAGGCTGGACGCCGGGGCCACGACAACACGGCGGCACGGCGGCCAGGCAGCGGCCGGTGCGGCGACGATCGGAGATGACCGGCGATGCGCTGGCGACTCGACGCGGGGACGACGGAGACCCTGCTGCGCGCGGCCGTCGCCGCGCCCTCGATCCACAACACCCAGCCGTGGCGGTTCCACATCCACGACGGCGTGGTCGACGTGCGCACCGACCCGGCGCGCCGGCTGCGGGTCGTCGACCGCGACCATCGCTCGCTGCTGCTCAGCGTCGGCGCCGCCGTGTTCAACCTCCGCCTGGCCATGGCGCTGGACGGGTGGCTGCCGGTGCTGCGGCCGTTTCCCGCCGACGGGCTGACCGTGGCCCGGATCGAGCCGGGCCGGCCCGGCACCCCCGGGCCCGGCCTGCGCGCGCTCGGCACGGCGCTCTTCCGGCGGCACACGAACCGCGGACCGTACGCCCGGGCCGTCGTCCCGGCACGCGTCATCGACGAGCTGCGGGCGGCGGCCGCCGCGGAGGGTGCCGAGCTGACCGTGCTGGACCGGGTGCGGCGCGAGGCGCTGCTGACGCTCATCGCGGCGGCCGACGCCGCCCAGCGCCGCGACCCCGCGTACCGCCGGGAGCTGGCCGCCTGGACGGCCGGCGGTCCCGGCCGCCGCGACGGCATACCGGCGGAGCTCGCCGGCCCGCGGGACGTGCACGGCTGGCTGCCGGCACGCGACTTCGGGCTGCTGTCGGCGGACCCCGGCCGCCCGGCCGCCGTGTTCGAGCCCCACCCGCAGCTCGTCGTGCTCAGCAGCCGCGCCGATGGCCGCACCGCACGCGTGCGGGCCGGCCAGGCCATGCAGCGGGTCCTGCTCAGCGCCACGGTGCGCGGCCTCGCCGCCCAGCCGATGACCCAGGCGCTGGAGATCCCCCGGCTGCGCCGCGCGCTCGCGGACCCCGCCGACCCGTGGGCCCCGCAGATGATCCTGCGCATCGGCTACGGCATGCCGGTCCCCGCAAGTCCGCGCCGGGATCTGGCCGAGGTCGTCGCGGTGGCGGGCACGCCCACCACCGCGGTGTGACGCCGCTGGCGCCGGTGCCTGCGTACGGTGGCCTTACCGGCCTACAGCACCGTGGAGGCATGCGATGACACTGGCAACTGTGGCCCGGGCGATCGGCCGCGAATCCGTGCACCACTCCCGATGGAGCGACCTGTCCACCCGCGACCGGGCGGCGCTCGTGGTGGGGACGGCCGCGGAGATCACGCTCACCGCGATCGCCGCCGCCGACCTGTACCGGCGCCCCGCGTCACAGGTTCAGGGGCTGAAGGCACTGTGGTGGCCCGCGCTCGCGATCCAGCCGGCGGGCCCGCTGCTGTACCTCCTCGCCGGGAGGCGGCCGGACGAGCCCGACACGCGCCGCGGCCGGTCCCGGCGAACCTGACACAGGGCCCGCCGGGCAAGACCCCGAGGCCGGGCCCTGACCGGGCCCTGACACGGGCCCGCCGGACAACCGCCCCCGGTGTCAGGACGCCGGGCCGCCGACCGGCTCGTCGTCCGCGGCGGGAGGCCGCACCCGGGCGTCAGGGCCCGGGAAGACCAGCGCCTCGTGACCCGTGTCGAGCCAGCGCACCCGGTACGGCGGCGTGTGATCGGCGTGGCCGACCTCGGTGATGACACCGATCCGCCGGCTGTCGCCCAGGTGGGTGCCCTCGACGATCAGCCGGTCTCCGATGTTCGCCTGCATGATCCGTTCCTCCTCCGCTCGTCCCGCGAGCGGCCCCGCGGGGTCGGGGACTCCCCCTCGATCAACCGTGCGCCGCGCGCCACGCCGTTGCCAGGGTCTTCATGCTCTTCCGGTCGCCGCGAGCGGCACGGCCGCCGCACGGTGCCCGGCCGGCCGCGGATCAGGCCGTTCGAACCCGGTCCTGCTGGACCGAACGGCCTGCGACCGGTGCCCGCCGGCGTGCTGTGCTGGAAGAGGAGGGCCACCATGCCGGCGGCCCGCCCGTACCGGCGACGGCGGCGCGACCGGAGCAGGGAGGACCAGTCATGGACACCGCAGCGCACCCGGGGACCGGGCGGATCGGGGTCGGCGTGGCGGACACCCCGGGAGGTCTCGCCGCGCTGTCGTGGGCGGTCGAGGAGACGGCGGCACGCGGCGGGACGCTGGCCATCTGCCACGTGCGGCGCGACGGCGACCCGGACAGGGCGGCGACCGGCCTCGCCGCGCTGGAGCTGACCGAGCCGGACCTGGCGCGGCACATCAGGGCCGCGCGGCAACGCCTCGACCGCCGCACCGCCGTGGCGCTGCCGGCCGGTGACCCGGTGGGCGCGCTGCTGGAGCTGTCCGGCGAGCTGGACCTGCTCGTCGTCGGCGGCCACGAGGGCGGCGACCCGCTGCACCACTCGGTGCCGACCAGGCTCGCCGCCCGGGCCCCCTGCCCGGTGGTCGTCGTGCGCCCGGTGTCCGGGCACGGACCGTTCGCCGGTCACGTCGTCGTCGGCACCGACGGCTCCGCGGCGGCCGCGGCGGCGCTGCGGGCCGGGTTCGCCCACGCCGAGCTGCACGCCGTGCCGCTGGCCGTGGTCGAGGTCGACGTCCGCCACACCGGCGACGACTACTGGTTCGACGACCGGTTCCTGGAGACGCACTTCACCGCCGTGCCGGCGCCGCTCGTGACGCTGGCCGAGCAGGTGGAGCCGCTCGTGGCGCGGCACCCGTCGGTCGCCGTGAAGCGCGCCGTGTACGGCGGGGACCCGGTGCACGGGCTGCGCCGCGCCGCCGCCGGAGCCGCGCTGCTGGTCCTCGGGCGGCACGGGCGGCCGATGCCGGCAGTGCTCCGCCTCGGCTCGGTGAGCCGGGCCTTCGCCGAGCACGGCGACGGCGTCGTGCAGATCGTCCCCGAGCGCGTGGCGGTCCGGGCCGCGCGGACCCCGGCGGGCGGGACCTTCTCCCGTGCCGTCGACCGCCCGCCGCGGTAAGGATTGAGGTACGACACCCGCTGTCGGGCACGAGCCACGACGAGCGGAATGCCCAGGACGGCGACGAGGGCCGCCAGGTTCGCCATCACCAAGATGGTCACCGCGCCGGGCTGCCCAACAGCGGGTGTCGGTTCGCGCCGGCCACCCGGACGTCCAGCACGAAGCGCCCGGCGCGCCCGTGGAAGGAGACGCGTGATGGAGCACAAGCATGACGTCGTCGTCGGTGTCGACGGCTCACCGGAGAGCCTGGCGGCCGTGGACTGGGCCGCCTGGGACGCCGCGCGCCGGGGCCGCCGGCTGCACATCGTCCACGCGTACGCGTGGCCCGTCGTCCACCCGCCGCTCGGCGCCCGCCGGACACCCGAGCTGGACGAGCTCGTCCGGCACGCCGCCGACACCATCGTCGCCGCCGCCGTGGCCCGCGCCCGCGCCGTCTCGTCCCAGTTGCCGATCACCACCGAGACGCCGTGCGAGCCGGCCGGCGCCGCGCTGGTCCACGCCTCCGCGTGGGCCGGCACCGTCGTCGTCGGCAGCCGCGGCCTGGGCGGATTCGGCGGCCTGCTGCTCGGATCCGTCGGCGCGCAGGTGGCCGCGCACGCCGCCGGCCCGGTCGTCGTGGTCCGCCGGGGCGAGCCCGCCGACGCCGTCGAGGCGGGCCGGGTGGTCGTCGGCATCGACGGGTCCCACGACGCCGAGCACGCGCTGCGGTTCGCGTTCGAGCAGGCCTCGTTCCGCGGGGTCGGGCTGACCACGGTGCACACGTACCGCTGGCCCGAGTCCACCGGCCCCGGCGACATGCTGCCGCTCGTCTACGACACCGAGGACCTGCTCGACGACGAGCGGCGGGCCCTGGCGGAGTCGGTCTGCGGCTGGGCCGACAAGTACCCGGACGTCGACGTGCGCCGACGCACGGTGCGCGGAGCCCCCGCGCCGATCCTCAGGCGGCTGTCCCACGGCGCGGAGCTGATGGTCGTCGGCTCGCGCGGCTGCGGCGGCTTCACGGGGCTGCTGCTGGGCTCGGTCAGCCAGGCGTTGATCCACCACGCCGCCTGCCCGGTCGCGGTGGTGCGGTAGCCGGCCGGACCCGGTCAGGTGGCCCAGTCAGGTGGGCGGGACCAGGACGGCGGCGCCGTTGACCCGGTCGGCGGCGAGGTCGGCGAGGGCGTCGTCCGCCGCCCCCAGGGGGTACTCCGTGATGCTCACCCGCAGCGGGTGCTCCTGCGCGAACGCCAGGAAGTCGCGGCCGTCCTGGCGGGTGTTGGCGGTGACGCTGCGCAGCGTCCGCTCCTGGAACAGGTGGTCGGCGTACCGCAGGACCGGGATGTCGGTGAGGTGGATGCCGGCCACCGCGAGCGTGCCACCGCGGTCCAGCGCCGACAGCGCGACCGGCACCAGGTCGCCCACGGGCGCGAACAGGATCGCGGCGTCCAGCGGCTCCGGCGGCCGGTCGGCGGCGTCGCCCGCGGACGCGGCGCCGAGGTCCAGGGCCAGCTGCTGCGCCTGCGCCGAGCGGGTCAGCACGTGGACCCTCGCGCCCTGCGCGAGGGCGACCTGCGCCGCCAGGTGCGCCGACGCGCCGAACCCGTACAGGCCCAGGCGTCCGCCCGGGGGAAGCTCCGCCCGGCGCAGCGCGCGGAAGCCGATGATCCCGGCGCACAGCAGCGGGGCGGCGTGGGCGTCGTCGTAGCTCGGCGGCAGCCGGTAGACGAACGCCGCCGGCGCCACGCAGTGCTCGGCGAAGCCCCCGTCGGCGTGCCAGCCGGTGTACCGCGAGAACGGGCACAGGTTCTCCGCCCCGGCGCGGCAGTAGGCGCAGGCGCCGCAGGTGTGGCGCAGCCACGCCACCCCCACCCGCTCACCCACCCGGAGGTCGCCGGCGTCCGGCCCCAACCGCTCGACCTCGCCGACGACCTCGTGGCCGGGCACCACCCCGGGCCGCACCGGCGGGAGGTCGCCTTCGGCCAGGTGCAGGTCGGTGCGGCAGACCGCGCACGCGCGGACCCGCACGAGGACCTCGCCCGGCCCCGGCTCCGGTACCGGCGCCGAATCCATCCGCAGGGGACGCTGCTGGATGGGGCCCGGCCGCTCGACCCGCCACGCGGTCATCCGTCGCACCCGGCCTTCCTGCCCGCCCGGACGCCCACCATGCACGCACCGCGGTCCCGGTCGTCCGGTGCCGCCAGGCCCTGGCCGGCCACGCACCCGGCGCGGATGGTTGGTGGTGGGGCGACGGTGGCGGTGCGCGCCGCCCGTCGCCCCGATGACGGCACAGAAGCAACTCGGGAAGCTGTCAGGAGGGTCCGCGATGACGAAGCGCGCTCTGGTCTGTTACGACGGTTCCGCCGCCGCGAACGCCGCGCTGCGGGCCGGCACGCAACTGCTGCCGGACGCGCACGCCTGGATCGCGTACCTGTGGACGCCACCTTTCGCCGAGGAGGGCCTCCGCCGGCGGTTGTGGGCCGGCCAGGAGCACATCGAGGAGTTCGTCGAGGCGCTGCTCGAAGAAGGGGCGTGGCGGGCCGAACAGGTCGTCGCCACCGGGGTCACGATCGCCGGGACCGCGGGCTGGCGCGCCGAGCCCCTCGCCCGGCCCACCGAGGGCGGCGAGGGGTTCGAGCTGGCCAAGACCGCCGCCGCCCTGGAGCCCGACGTGGTCATCGTCGGCTCCCGCGGCCTCGGCGGGGTCCGCGCGGTCCTCGGCAGCGTCTCCGACGTCCTCGTGCACTACAGCCCGAAGCCGGTGCTGGTCGTGCCGCATCCCATGCTCATGCGGGACGCCGCGGCGATCCCGGCCGGGCCGGTCGTCGTCGGCTGGGACGGCTCCCCGGGCGCCTCGGCCGCGGTCGTGGCCGCCGACCGGCTGCTGCCGGAGCGGGAGGTGGTGCTCGTGTCGGTGCACGACAGGGCCGAGGAGTGGCCGTCGACCCCGCCTCCGGACGGGAGCCCGTCCGTCAACCCGGTCGTGGTCCGGCCGGGGAGCGGGGCGCCGGGCCACGCCATCGCCGACGCCCTCGGCGGGTACGCGGCGGACCGGTCCGCGGCGCTGGTGGTCGTCGGCTCGCGGGGGCGCTCGGCGGCGCAGGAGATCATGCTCGGCAGCGTGGCGATGGCCACCCTGCACCACGCCCACCGGCCGGTGCTGGTCGTCCCGCGGGCCCATGGTGCGCCCGCCGGTGCACCGGCGGGGCGCGGCGCCGCCTGAGGCACCGCGCCCGTCCGCCGGGTGGCGCGGCCAGGATCGGGTACCAGGTCTGCGGGCGGTCAGGGCCGGTCGGCGCATGCGCCGGTGTCGCCGCCGTCGGTGGACGGGACCATCGGCCCTTCCGGCCGGCACGGCGGTGGACGACCGTTGAAGGACACCGCCGCACATCGTGAGGAGGCCGTCATGACCATCATCCAACGGCCGGTGATCGTCGGCGTCGACGGCTCGCCGGCCGCGTTCGGCGCGGTCCGCTGGGCCGCCGACGAGGCGGTCCGGCTCCGCCTGCCGCTGCGCATCACGCACGCCCTCGGCGTCCCCGGCCCTCCGGAGGAGATCACCGACGAGCAGGGCCTGGTTCTGAACGCCGCGGTCGAGGCCCGCCAATGGTTTCCGAGCCTGCACGTGACGACGTCGACGTGGTACGGGCAGCCCGCGCACACACTGCGCGAGCAGTCCCGGCACGCCGAGCTGGTCGTCGTCGGCAGCCGCGGGCACGGCGGCTTCCACTCGCTGCTGGTCGGCTCCGTCGGCGTGCAGCTCGCCGGCTACGCGTACTGCCCGGTCCTCGTGGTGCACCACGCCGAGCGCTGGTCCGGGCCGGAGGCGCAGCTGCCGTCCCACGGGCCGGTCGTCGTCGGCACCGACGGGTCCGCCGACGGTCTGCTGGCGCTGGAGACGGCGTTCGGCGAGGCGTCGGCACGCCGGGTGCCGCTGGTCGCGGTGCGGGTGTGGCAGCCGCCGGCCAGCCGCCTGGCCCGCCGCCCCGACCCGGACAAGCTGGCCGCCGAGCTCGACGCCGACCTGGAGCGGCTGCGGGCGAAGGACCCCGCCGTCGAGGCCGAGGCGCGGGTCCGGCAGGGCGTGCCGGTGCCGGTGCTGCTGGACGAGGCGCGGGACGCGCTGATGATCGTGCTCGGGGCACGGGGGCACGGCGGCTTCACCGGCCTGCACCTCGGTGCGGTCGCCCAGCACGTGCTCGAGCACGCGGACTCGCCGGTCCTCATCGCCCGGCACTGACGGCACCACGCGCCGCCGGGCGGGCCGGAGGTCCCGCCGGCGAGGAGACCCCGGCCCTGTCCGGCCGGCGCGGACCGCCGCACCCGGCCGGACCGTCACGAAGGAGGACTGCGATGGACGCACAGCGGATCGTCGTCGGATTCGACGGGTCGGGCGAGTCCCGGGCCGCCGTCGACTGGGCCGTGACCGAGGCCGAGCGGACCGGGTCGGGCCTGCACATCGTGTACGCCTACCAGCTCGCCTGGCCCGGCGGGGAGTACGCGGGACCGGCCGGGGAGATGGCCGCCGAGGCGCAGGAGCGCGGCGACGCGTTGATCGCCGAGATCGTGGAGCATCTCCGCCGGCGCGGCACCGGCGTCAGCATCGACGGCACGGCGGTCCACGCCGCGCCGTCACCGACCCTGATCGAGCTCGGTGCCGCGGGCGCCCGCCTGATCGTGGTCGGCAACCGTGGCGGCGGCGGGCTCACCCACCTGCTGCTCGGGTCGGTCAGCCAGCAGGTCGCCACGCACGCGCGCGTCCCGGTCGTCGTGGTGCGCGGCCGTGCCGCGACCGGCGGCCCGGTGGTGGCCGGCGTCGACGGCTCCCCCAGCTCCGACGCCGCGCTGGGCGTCGCGTTCGAGGCGGCGCGGCTGCGCGGCACCGGCGTGCTCGCCGTCCGTGCCTACCTGCCACCCATGGTCACCTCCCTGCCGTACGCCATGATCGAGGCGACGGAACAGCAGCTGCTGGAGACGGCGGTGGCGGGCTGGCGGGAGAAGTACCCGGCCGTCGAGCTGGAGACCCGGCTCGTCAACGGCCGGACGGCGCAGGCGCTGCTGGACGCCTCCGGCGCTGCCCAGCTGGTCGCCGTCGGCAGCCGCGGGCACGGCGGGTTCGCCGGCCTGCTCCTCGGCTCCGTCGGCCAGCACCTGATGCACCACGCCGCGTGCCCGGTGCTGATCGTCCACGCGCCGGCCGCCCCCTGACCCACCGGCGGCACACCGGCGGCGCCGCAGCGTGCGGCCCGGACCGGGTCAGCCGCGGACGAGCTCGGCGGCGGTGCGCAGCTGCCCGACCGGCGCCGGGCGGGCCAGGTGGTACCCCTGCGCGTACCGGCAACCGAGGCCGACGAGCTCGGCGAGCTGCGCGGCGTCCTCGACGCCCTCGGCCACGACCCGCAGGCCGAGGGTGTGCCCGAGCTGTACGACGGCGGCGAGCAGGCCACGGTGGCGGTCGCTGCCGACGAGCCCCTCGAGGAACGACCGGTCGACCTTCAGCACGTCGGCGGGGATGTCCCGGAGGTAGCCCAGGGACGAGTACCCGGTGCCGAAGTCGTCGATGGCGATGCGCACGCCCGTCGACCGCAGCCGCTCCAGCCGCGGCGCGGTGCCCGTCACGTCGCGCATGAGGGTGGTCTCGGTGACCTCCAGGACCAGCGCCTCGGGGCGCAGGCCCGTCTCGCGCAGCGTCCGCGTGACGAGGTCCGGCAGGTCGGGGCTGTCCAGCAGCGCGGCGGAGATGTTGACCGTGATCCAGTCGGGGGCGCCCGCGGCGTCGTCGTCCTGCCACGCGCGCAGCGTCAGGCAGCTCTCCCGCAGCATCCACCGGTCGATGTCGGTGATGAGCCCGGCGCTCTCGGCGAGGGGCAGGAACGTGCCCGGCGCCCGCAGCCCGGCCGCGGGGTCCTGCCACCGCACGAGCGCCTCGACGCCCTCGGTGCGGCCGGCGAGCGTCTCGACGATCGGCTGCAGGTACAGGCGCAGCTCCCCGCGCTCGATGGCGGTCTTCAGCCGGTGCTCCTGGTCGAGCTGTTCGACGATGCGGGTGTGCATGTCGGCCTGGAAGTCCACGCAGCGGGCCTTGCCCTGCTCCTTGGCGGCGTACATGGCGACGTCGGCGTTGCGGACCACCTCGTCCGCGTCGGCGTGCCGGGCGGCGTCCCAGACGGCGCCGACGCTCGCGGTGACCGTCACCTCGCGCCCGCCGAGCAGGAACGGCTCGCTCATCGCCTGGAGCAACCGCTCCGGCAGCCGTGCGACGACGGTCTCGCCGGCCGGCTCGACGAGGATGCCGAACTCGTCGCCGCCGAACCGGGCGACGGTGTCACCGGGGCGCACCGCGTCGCGCAGCCGCTCGGCGGCGATCCGCAGCAGCTGGTCACCGGCGCTGTGCCCGAGGCTGTCGTTGACGCGCTTGAACCCGTCGAGGTCGACGAACAGCACCCCGGCCGGCCCGTGCCCGGTTGCGCTGCGGGTCATCGCCTGGTCGAGGCGGTCGTTGAACAGCGCCCGGTTGGGCAGCCCGGTGAGCCCGTCGTGCAGCGCCTGGTGGCGCAGCTCGTGCTCCAGCGCGCGCTGGCGGGTCACGTCCCGCAGCAGCAGCACCGCCCCGGCGCGCCGGCCGTCCCTCATGATGGGGCTGATGGTGCAGGAGACGCGGGCCGACGACCCGTCCGGAGCCGGCATGTCCCGCTCCCGCACGGTGTCGGCGCGGCCCTCGCCCAGCGCGGGGTCGACGTCCGGGAGCACCGTGGCGGCGGGCCGGCCGAGCAGCCCGTCGACGCCGAGCCCGGTGAGCCGTCCCGCCGCGGCGTTGGCGAACGTGATGCGGTCGTGCTCGTCGACGCCGCAGATGCCTTCGGCCGCGCTGGCCAGGATGGCGTCGGTGTACTCCTTGGCGAGGATCTCGCGGGCGGAGCGTCCGAGCTCGGCGGCCATGTCGTTGAACGCCCGGCCGAGCTGGTGGATCTCGTCGCGGCCGCCGGCCGGCACCCGCCGCTCGTAGGCGCCGTCGCGGACGTCGTGCACCGCCGCGGTCAGCGTCGCGACCCGCCGCGTCACCGACGACGCGAGGAGCCCGCCGACCAGGAGCACGAGCAGCACGCCGGCGCCGCAGACGGTGGCGATCGTCAGCTGCGCCCGGCCGGTGGAGGCGACCATCTCGTCGTAGAGGGGGGTGTACTCGAGGATCACCGCGCCGAGCGTCACGTCGTAGCGGCCGACGAGCGGGACGACGACCTGTTTGATGCCGTCCGGGTGGTCGTCGCTGACCTCCCCGAAGGTCCGCGGCACCCGGTCGCGGATCGTGGCGCCGACCTGGTCCGCGGTGTCATGGTCGAAGGTGGTGCCCACGTGGTCCGGGACCGCGCCGCCGAGCACCACCTGCCGGCGGTCGACGACGACGATGTCGCGGCCCTGCAGGTCGCGCAGCCGCCGCAGGTAGGCGTGGAGCCACTCAGGCTTGTCGTACAGCGGGCCGGGGTCCTCCCCGGCGGAGTCCGGGGCCAGCCCGAACGCGACGTCCCTGGCCACCCCGAACGCGACGTGCTCGGCCTCGGTGATCGCCGCACGGCGCGCGGACCCGACGTCGACCCGCCAGGCCACCACCCCGACGAGCGCCACCAGGACCGCGACCAGCAGGTACCCACCGACGAGCTTGCGCCGCAGGGTCACCGCAATCCTCCAGGAGTCAGTCCTCAACCGCACTATCGGCCGCCGGACCCCGGGCCTGAAGACTTGCCGCCGCGCGTCCCCGAACGACCCGGCCGGCGACAGGGCCGTAGGTCCTGCCACCGGAGGCCCCGTGGCTCTACCTGGGACCGGCCGGGGGCACGTTGTCTGGAGGCGGAGACCACCACCCGACGGTTGAGGTGAGATCGATGATCACCGCACACGATCTGCTCGTCGAGCATCCGTTCATGGCCGGTGTGCCGGACCGGTTCCTGGAGCGCATGGCGCACTACTCGCACCGCGTGACGGTCCGCGCGGGCACCCGGCTCTTCAGCGAGGGCGGCAGGGCGGACCGGTTCTGGCTCATCCGTGACGGGCTGGTGAGTCTCGACACGCACCTGCCCGGCCGCGGCGACGTCGTCGTGGAGACCATCGGCGCCGGACAGGTGCTCGGCTGGTCGTGGTTGTTCCCGCCGTACCGCTGGCACTTCGGCGCCACGGCCGACACGCCCGTCCTGGCGATCTGCTTCGACGCCGCGGGCGTCCGCGCGATGTGCGCCGAGGAGCCGGAGCTCGGCTACGAGCTGACCCGGCGCCTGATCGGGGTGGTCGTCGAGCGGATGCAGGCGACCCGGCTGCGGATGCTCGACCTGGACCGGGCACCGGAGTCGACGCGGTGACCCCGGCCGCGTAGCCGCGCCGGCGCGGTGACGAACACGCCGGTTGTGACAGGCCCGCGGGGTACCGTTGGAACGGTCACGCCTTCACCCAGCACGACGGCCCGCTCAGCTTCCTCGGTCGACCCAGCGGTCACAGAGGATCGCCGGCGTCGCGGCACCGCTGTTGGTGGCACGGCGACGTGCACGTTCGCATGCGGGGGCGCCACGACCCCGGCTCCCGCCTTCGTTCGAGATCGACGTGAGCGACCCGGATCGCGGCCCGGTCGCGGGTCCGTCGGAGGTGACGCGTCGCCCCGCGGCGCGACGAACGACCGGACTGGAGGAGATCATGACCACGACCAAGCACTGGACGGTGGACCTGCTCATCGGTGAGACCGAGGGAGAAACCCACGCCGAGGCCAGGCTGCACGCCGAAGACGACAGCCACCAACTCGGCGTCGGCCGGGCCCGCCTCAACCCCGCCGACGAGAACGTGCCGGAGATCGGTGACGAGCTCGCCGTCGCCCGTGCGCTCAACGACCTCGGCCACCAGCTGCTGCTCTCGGCGGCGGCCGACATCCAGGCCGCCACCGACGAGCGCGTGCGGCTGCTGGCCTGACCGCGCCCGTCCACGACTGCCGGACCGGCAGGCCACCGGTCGGGCGGCCCGATGCCGACACGCGCCCGACCCGGGCGCTCACTGGGAGGCCCGGGTCGGGGGTTCGGAGGGTACAGGCGGCGGTCAGGCGCTGACGAGCCCTTCGTCGCCGGCCTTCACCGCCCGGTCGGGGACCGCGAAGCCCTTGGTCCCGGGGGTCGCGGCGGCGTGGACGAGACCGGCGGCGCCGAGCAGGAGCAGCAGGCCGGCGGCGAAGTACGCGACGAGCGCGGCCTGGCCGGCCTTGGCACCGAACTCGCTGAAGCCGTACGAGGTGAGCAGCAGGCCGCGCAGGGTCTCGCCCTTGAACACGGTCTCGCGGGCCGTGTTGGCGTCGGTCAGCTGCTTCTGCAGATCGGCGACGGCCGGGTCGTCCTTCGGCAGCGCGGCGATCTTCGCCTTCAGGTCGGTCTGAACGTCACCCATCTGGGCGTAGGTCTTGCCGCCCGCGATCGACTTGAGGTGCAGGCCGATGAACTCGTTGGCGTAGCACTCCGCCTGCTTGCCGGTGGTCAGCTGCTGACCGGCGTACTTGACCAGGCAGGCCGACTCCTTCTCCTCCGCCGTCAGGGTCGCCGCCGGCTTGAAGGAGATCTGTTGCTGGCCGAGCTGGTCCTTGACGTAGTCGTTGGCGAAGTTCGCGTTGCTGGTCAACACCAGACCGGCCACCAGCAACAGCCCTGCCAGGACGACGAGGCCGAGACCGACGAGGATGTCGAGCGTCTTGCGCTTCATGGCGTGCCCTCCGGGGCCTTGGTAAGTGCGTCGATGTGATGGCAACAGCTTGCGGTGCGGGCACCGGCCCGCCACAGAGCACAACCACCCACATCGACGGGACCTACGTCCCGGGCTTCCGCGGGACCTCCGGCGGCGGTGCGCGGCATCCCGGGAGCGGGACGGCGGTCCCGCCGGCACGGGCCCAACGTCTCTGCCGCGGCGGCGGCCGGTCCACGAGTGTCTGCATCGGACAGGCACCATCGACGAAGGGACCGGGACGATGTTCGCCGCCGAAGCCAAGACCAGGATCGAGTTGCACGCCATCGAACACGCGACGGAGCGGCTGATCCGGCGGTACGCCGGCCGGCACGACCCGGAGACGGTCCGGCAGACCGTCAACCAGGTGACCGACCTGTACGCGACCGCGGAGGTGCACGCGTTCGTCCCGGTGCTGGTCGAACGGGACGCGCGACGCATCCTCGACGAGCCGGCCGCGTAGGGCCGGCGGCATCGGCGCCGGCCGGTTCAGTGCCGAAGGGCCGGGGCAGCCCGGGACTTTCGGCCTGCCCGCGCGGGTGGGCGCCGGGTGACAATGAAGCCATGATTCGGGTGTATCTGCTCGACGACCACGAAGTCGTCCGTTTCGGCCTGCGCGAGATGCTCGAGCGGGAGGGTGACATCGAGGTCGTCGGCGAGTCCGGGTCAGCCGTCGACGCCACGCACCGCATTCCCGCGCTGCGGCCCGACGTCGCCGTGCTCGACGGCCGGCTCCCCGACGGCAGTGGCATCGACGTCTGCCGCGACGTCCGCTCCGTCGACCCGTCCATCAAGGCGCTGATCCTCACCTCGTACGACGACGACGAGGCGCTCTTCGCCGCGATCATGGCCGGCGCGTCGGGCTACGTCCTCAAGCAGATCCACGGCACCGACCTCATCGACGGCATCCGCCGGGTCGCCGCCGGCCAGTCGCTGCTCGACCCGGCCGTCACGGCCCGGGTGCTGGAGCGCATCCGCAAGGGCCCCGAGCAGCCCGACGAGCTCAAGAACCTCACCGACCAGGAGCGCAAGATCCTGCTGCACGTGGCGGAAGGCCTGACCAACCGGGAGATCGCGGAGCGGATGTTCCTGGCGGAGAAGACGGTGAAGAACTACGTCTCCAGCCTGCTGGCGAAGCTCGGGCTGGAGCGGCGCACCCAGGCGGCGGTGCTCGCCTCCCGCCTGCTCGGCAAGCACTGACCCGGGGGCGGGTGCGCCGCTATCGGAACGCACCGGTCTTCGGTTGCTGCCGCTGGGCGTCACCCTTTGACCGGACCGACTCGCCCTCCGCGCCGGCCGCCATGAGCAGGAACCAGCCCACCAGCGCCGTCCAGAGACCGTCGATCAGGCCGAAGATCACCACTTCGACCAGCCCGGCGAGGATCAGCGTCACGCCCAGCGCGTGACCGACCCGGACGGCGGTCAGCGCGGCCCGCGCGCGGTCGCCGTGCCACCACCACAGCGCGGCCCGCAGCACCCGGCCGCCGTCGAGCGGGGCACCGGGCAGCAGGTTGAACACGGCGAGCAGCAGGTTGATCGTCGTCAGCCAGAGCAGCACGACGACGACGGCGACCGGCCCGCCGACGGCCGACAGCAGCACCGCGACGGACCCGAACCCCGCCGCCGCCGCGACGCTCGTCAGCGGGCCGGCACCGGCCACCAGGAGGTCGGCCCGCGCGCTGGGCGGCTCGTCGCGGAACTCGGCCATGCCGCCGAGCAGCCAGAGCGTCAGCCGCTCGACCCGGATGCCGAAGTGCCGGCCCACCAGGGCGTGCGCGAGCTCGTGGGCGAGCAGCGACAGCAGCATCAGCAGGGCACCGGCGGCGCCGAACAGCCAGGCGACCGGCCTGGGGGTGCCCGGCGCATCGGCCGGCAGGACGGCGGTGGCGAGGCTCCGCGCCAGCAGCATCATGATGACCAGCACCGACCAGTGGACGCCGATCGGGATTCCCGCGACGCGTCCGAGCCGCAGCGTCTGTTTCATGTCACACCTGCCCCCGGTGGACGGTGCCACGGAGCGAGCGGAACGGGGCGGCTCCGCCGTTCCCCAGCACCTCAAGTCTCGCGCGCCGCGGCGCTGGAGCACGGCGGCGGACGTCCCGGTGCCATCGGTCCTCGTGCCGCTCGGGTCAAGGACTTTCGGCATGGTGCCGGTCGGGCCCTTCAGCCCTGCCCGGCCCGGCCTGCAGGCGGCAGGCTCGGCACCGTGCCGCCACGTCCGCGGCGGCGGAGAGGAACGTGCGCCCATGCGGGTTACGGGGACCGGCCACGCCGGCATGCTGATCGAGACACCGGCCGGCACCATCCTGTGCGACCCGTGGGTGAACCCGGCGTTCCTCGCCTCCTGGTTCCCGTTCCCCGACAACTCCGGTCTCGACTGGGACCGGCTCGGCCGCTGCGACTACCTCTACGTGTCGCACCTGCACCGGGACCACTTCGACGCGGAGCACCTGCGCCGGCACGTGTCGAAGTCGGCCACGGTACTGCTGCCCGAGTACCCGACCAGCGAACTGGAGGACGAGCTGCGGGCGCTCGGGTTCCGGTCGTTCCTGCGCACCCGCAGCGGCGAGCCGGTGGCCCTGGACGGCGGGCTCAACGTCATGATCCAGGCGCTCGTGTCGCCGACGGACGGTCCGATCGGCGACTCGTCGATCTGGGTCGAGCACGACGGCGTGCGGCTGCTCAACCAGAACGACGCCCGCCCCCGCGACCTGACCGAGTTCGCGCGGCTCGGGCCCGTGCACGCGCACCTGCTGCAGTTCTCCGGCGCCATCTGGTACCCGATGGTCTACGAGCTGCCCGCCGCCGCGAAACGCGCCTTCGGCAAGCAGAAGCGGGAGCGCCAGTTCGACCGGACGATGCGGTACGTCGAGGAGCTCGACGCCGGCTGGGTCTTCCCGATCGCCGGCCCGCCCTGCTTCCTCGACGACGAGCTGTGGGGCGTCAACGACCTTTTCGGCGACGAGGGCAACATCTTCCCCGACCAGCAGGACTTCATCGACCACTACGAGCGTCTCGGCCACACCAACGGCGTGATCCTGCTGCCCGGCAGCACGGCCACGATCACCCCGGACGCGTGCGAGGCCGAGCACCCGGTCGGCGACGTCCGCGGGTTCTTCGCCGGCAAGGCCGGCTACCTGCGCGACTACCAGCGGCGGCAGCGCCCCGTGATCGAGGCCGCCAGGGCGGCGTGGCCGCACCCGGAGGTCGACGTGCTCGCGGAGCTGGTCCGCCGGGTGCAGCCGCTGATGGCCGCGAGCGAGCACATCGCCGCCGGCATCGGCGGGCCGGTCCGCTTCGACCTGACCGACGACGCCGACACCGTGGTGCAGAGCATCGTCTTCGACTTCACGGCCCGCGAGGTGCGCGCCGCCGGTGACGAACGGGCCCGGTACCGCTTCCGCACCCGCCGCGGCCTGATCGAGCACCTGCTGGCGACCGGAGAGACCGACTGGGTCAACAGCCTGTTCCTGTCCTGCCGCTTCTCCGCCGCCCGGGTCGGCCAGTACAACGAGTACGTCTACACCTTCTTCAAGTGCCTCAGCGAGGAGCGGCTGCGCTACGCCGAGGCGTGGTACGCCGGCCGGACCAGCGACGGCGAGGAGATCGTCATCGGCGACTGGGCGGTGCAGGGTCACTGCCCGCACCTGAAGGCCAACCTGGAACGCTTCGGCAAGCTCGACGGCAGCGTGCTGACGTGCCAGATGCACGGCTGGAAGTTCGACCTGCCCACCGGCCGGTGCGTGACGAGCGCGGGCCACCCCATCCGCGCCCGGCGGCTCGACCCGGCGTGACCGCCGGCCCTGGCGCCCGGCTGGCGCCAGGGCGGGTCACTGCGGCAGGACCAGCAGCTCGACCGGCTCGCCGGGGCACCACCCGGGTGGCACGACGGCGAGCGCGTCGGCGAGGGCCGCGGCGCCGAGGTGGCCGGGGCGGGCGCCGTCGACCACGCTCGGCGCGGCGCCGTCCCAGCGGACCGGCACGATGCTGGTCGCGGTGGCGTGCACCCGTGCGGCGCCGTCCAGGCACACCCGGGGCAGGGCCGGCAGCGGTCGGCCCGCGAGCCCGGCGAGCAGCGGCTGCAGCAGCGTGAAGGCGGCGACCATGGCCGCGAACGGGTTGCCGGGGAGCCCGACGAGCCAGTGCCCGGCGCGCGAGGCGAGCACCTGCGGGTGGCCGGGCCGGCAGTCGACGCCGTCGACGTGGAGCGTCGCGCCGGCGGTCGTGAGCACGTCGTGGAGGGCGTCGGCCGGGCCGACCGACGACGCGCCCGCGACCACGGTGACGTCGACGTCGCCCAGCGAGCGTTCGACGGCGGCGGCCGTGACGGCCGCCGGGTGGTCCGGTGTCCACCGCACGTCGACCAGGTCGGCGGACCAGGCCCGCAGCAGCGCCGTCAGGGTGGGCCCGATCGCGTCGCGCACCTGGCCGGGGGCCGGGGTGCCGGCCGTGACGATCTCGTCGCCGGTGAGCAGCAGGCGGACGGTCGGTGCGCGCCGGACGGTGACGACGTCCACGCCGACGCTCGCGGCGAGCCCCAGCGCGGCGGCGGTCAGCACCGACCCCGCGGGCAGGACGGGCCGCCCGGCGGTGACGTACTCCCCCGCCCGCCGGATGTGGCGCTTGCCGGCGCCGTCGCCGGACGCGGACACGACCGCGCCGTGGCGGGCGACCACCTCGTAGGGCACGACCCGGTCGGCACCGCGCGGGACCGGCGCGCCGGTGGCGATCTCGACCGCCTCGCCGGGCGCGAGCGGCGCCGCGCCCGGGCCGCCGGCCAGGACGCCGCCGACGACCCGCCACGGACCGTCGCCGCGGACCGCGTAGCCGTCCATGGCCGCGTTGTCGAAGCCCGGCAGGTCCACGGCGGCGACGAGCGGCCGGGCCAGGGTGCGGCCGGCCGAGCCCGTCAGCGGCACCTCGACGAGGTCCAGCGGCTCGGCCACGCGGTGCGCCAGCGCGCGGGCGGC
Organism: Dactylosporangium sp. NPDC049742; assembly: GCF_040674675.1. Taxonomy (NCBI): domain Bacteria; kingdom Bacillati; phylum Actinomycetota; class Actinomycetes; order Micromonosporales; family Micromonosporaceae; genus Dactylosporangium; species Dactylosporangium sp. NPDC049742. The sequence goes on from NZ_JBFANF010000051.1 coordinate 64,205, forward strand.
CGCCCACGGGGTCCCGCCGGCATGGCGCCGTGGGTGATGCGGGCGGGTGATTGCCGCGGTCATGCTCTCCACCGTATCCGGACAGGTCGCCCGTTCCTCGCCGAAAGTCCGCTTCCAGTAACGATTGTCCGCCGCTACGCCGCGTGCCGGGCGGAGCCCCTCACGCGGCGGCCCCGCCGCCCGGCGCACCCCGGGCGGCAGGGCCGGCGGGCGGTCAGGCACGGCCCGGGACGGCACGCGCCGACCTGCGCACGACGGTGGCGGTCAGCAGCACCGCGGCCGCCGCGACGACCGCGAGCAGCGCGAGGCCGATCGCGTAGGAGCCGTACCGGCCGTAGATGCTGCCCATCAGCAGCGGCGGCACGAACCCGCCGAGGCCGCCCGCGGCGCCCACCACACCGGTGACGGAGCCGACCTTGTTCGCCGGGGCGAGCTGCGCGACGAGCGCGAACGTCGCTCCGCTGCCGGCTCCGAGCGCGGCGGCCAGGGACAGGAAGGCGACGGTGCCCAGCGGCGTGAGGGCCGGCGTGAACGTCTGCACGAGCGCCGCGACCCCGACGACCAGCAGGGTGCCGGTCAGGACCCGGGCCGGTTCGATCCGGTCGGACAGCCAGCCGCCGATCGGTCGCATCACCACGGCGAGCAGCACGAACCCGGCCATGCGGTTGGCGGCGTCGGCCTGCGCGAGGCCGTACGCGGTCTTCAGGTACGCGGGCAGGTAGACGGAGAACGCGACGTAGCCGCCGAACGCGACCGCGTAGAGGGCGGAGGCGTGCCAGGTGACGCGGAGCTTGAGCGTAGCGGCGAGGCGGCGGCCGAGCGGCTCGGCGGGCACGGTCCGGTCCGGCGCGTCGCGCAGCAGCAGCCCGGCCAGCAGCGCGTACGCGGCGAGGACGATCGCGGTGAGCACGAACGGCATCGTGCTGCCGTAGGCGCCGACGAGCTTGACGGTGGTGAGCGCGCTGATCGCGGTGCCGCCCATGCCCATGCCGAAGACGCCGACGGCGAGGCCGCGCTTCGCGGGCGGGAACCAGGCGGTGACGAACGGGACGCCGACGGCGAAAGCGGTCCCGCCGATGCCGAGGAAGAAGCCGCCGACGAGCAGGCCGGTGAGCGACTGCTGCCCGGCGAGCCCCAGGTACAGCACCGGGACGATCGTCGCGAGCGACACCAGCGGGAACATGACCCGCCCGCCGAACCGGTCGGTCAATGCGCCGACCGGGATCCGGCCGAGCGAGCCGACGACGACGGGCACCGCGACCAGCAGCGCCTGCTGCAGCGGGCTCAGGTGCAGGGCGTCCTTCAGCTTCGGCGCGAGCGGGCTCAGCAGTGCCCAGGCCCAGAAGTTGACCGCGAAGCCGGCCGTGGCGATCGCCAGCATCGTCCCCCGGCGCGCCCCGGTCACCGCGGGTGCAGTGTGTCCACTCATCATCGTCTCTTCCGTAGGTTCGGGTGGCGGCTCGGGCGTCCGGCCGCCGTCGACCGCGGTGAGCTGCTGATCTCCAGGATCGGAGCGCACAGCGCGCGGGCCCAGGGACCTAAGACCCGAATCGCCGGGACCGTGCGGCCGTGGACCCGGACCCTCGGTTCATGTGTGAGATTCGGGTGAGACCGGGGTGAGAAATGGCCGATGCCCGCGTCCACCGCGCCCCCGCGGTGGTGGACTGCCGACGGAGGTGAGCCATGATCCCGCGTGCGCAGCACCACCACCGAGCCGACCTAGGTCCACTGTGGACATTCCGGGCGGCGCGCCCGCCCCGTGACGCCGTGCCGTGCCTGATCCCGGGCGGCATCCAGGCATGATCTATGTCATCGGGTCCGGTCCGGCCGGCACCGCCGCGGCGGTCGCCCTGACCCGGCAGGGTCTTCACGTCACGGTGCTGGACGCGGGTCTGACGCTCGAACCCGCCCGCGCGTCGACCGTCGCGCGGATGGCCGCCGAGCGGCCGGCGCAGTGGAGCCCCGGCGACGTGTCGGCGGTCAAGGCCAACATGGGCGCGGGACCCGGCGGCGTCCCGCTGAAGGTCAGCTTCGGCTCCGACTTCCCGTACCGGGACGCCGACCGGCACCTGCCGTCCCGCGCGACCGGTGTCGGCGTGGTGCCGTCGTTCGGCAAGGGCGGGTTCGGCAACGTCTGGGGGGCGGCGGTGCTGCCCTACCTGCCGGCGGAGCTGGAGTCCTGGCCGACCGAGCCCGGCGAGCTGGGCCCGTGCTTCGAGCAGGTGCTGTCGTTCGTCGGGCTGTCGGGCGCCGACGACGACCTGGCGGAGCGGTTCCCCACCTATGCGCCGCGGCTGGAGTCGCTGCCGGTGAGCCGGCAGGCCGAGGCGTTGCTGCGTGACCTGAGGTCCAACCGCGAGGCCCTGCGCAGCAACGGGTTCCTGTTCGGCCGGGCCCGTCTCGCGGTCGCCAGCCGCAACGCCGGCGGGCAGCCGTGCGAGCGGTGCGGCCTGTGCATGTTCGGCTGCCCGTACGGGCTGATCTACAACCCGGCGCGCACGCTGCAGGAGCTCGTCGCGCAGCGGAAGGTCACCTACGTGCCGGGCGTGGTCGTCACCGGGTTCACCGAGCGCGGCGGCGAGGTGCACATCGAGGGCCGCGACCGGCGTACCGGCGAGGCGGTCCGGCACGTCGCCTCCCGGCTCTACGTCGGCGCCGGCGTGCTGAGCACCACCAAGCTCGTGCTGGCGTCGATCGGCGCCTACGACCGCGAGGTCGTCGTCCGCGACAGCCAGTACTTCCTGCTGCCGATGCTGCGTTACGCCGGCGTCCGGGGCGTCTTCGACGAACCGCTGCACACGCTCGCTCAGGCGTTCCTGGAGGTGTTCGACCCCGAACTGTCCGCCAACAGCGTCCACCTGCAGGTCTACACCTACAACGAGCTCTACCGGCAGGCGATCGCCACGGCCCTGCGCGCGGCGCGGCCGGCGTTCCGGCCGATCTCGGCGGCGTTCCTGCGCCGGATGCTGCTGATCCAGGGCTACCTGCACTCGGACCTGTCCGGCGAGATCGGCCTCACCCTGCGCCGCGACGGGGTGCTCGACCTGCAGGGGCGGCGCAGCCCGCGGACCCGCGCCGTGCTCAGGAGGCTCGTCGCGAAGCTGCGCCGGCACCGTTCCCTGATCCGGGCGGTGCCGCTGGGCGCGGCGATGAAGCTCGGCGAGCCGGGACGCGGCTTCCACTGCGGCGGCACGCTGCCGATGCGGCGGGAGCCGGGCGAGCTCGAGACCGACCCGCTGGGGCGCCCGGCCGGGTTCGAGCGCGTGCACCTCGTCGACTCCAGCGTGTTCCCCACCATCACCGCCAGCACGATCACGCTGACCGTCATGGCGAACGCCTACCGCATCGGCGCCCATCCGGGGGCGCACCGGTGAAGGTCGCGGTCACCGGCGCCTCGGGCTACCTCGGCTCCCGCATCTGCCAGCGGCTGGCCGGCGTCGGCCGGGTCGTCCCCATGGGCCGCAGCACGCCGGCCGCACGGTTCACCCTCACCGGCGGGGCGGACGCCGGCATCTTCCGCGACAACAGCGTGACCGCGCTGGTCCACTGCGCCTGGGACTTCTCCCTGCACACCCGCGCGGACCTGGTGGCACGCAACGTGCGGGGCTCGATCCGGCTGATGGAGCAGGCCCGCGCCGAGGGTGCGCAGACGATCGTGTTCGTCTCGACCATCAGCGCCTTCCCCGGCTGCCGCAGCGACTACGGCCGGGCCAAGCTCGCCGTGGAGGACGCGGCGCACCGGCTGGGTGCCCTCGTCGTGCGGCCCGGCCTCGTCTTCGGCGACCAGCCCGGCGGCGTGGTCGGCGCCCTGAACGCCATGGTGCGCAGGCTGCCGGTCGTTCCGCTGATCGGCAACGGCCGGCAGGTGCTCTACCCGGCGCACGAGGACGACGTCGCCGCCCTGATCCGCCGTCTCGTCATCCGGCCCGCGCTGGTCGCGCCCGGCGAGCCGGTCATCGCCGCGCACGAGCGCGGCTGGACGCTGCGGCAGGTCCTCCTGGAGCTCGCGGCCAGGCAACGCCGCTCGGTCACCGTGGTGCCGGTGCCGTGGCGGTCGGTCTGGCTGCCGCTCAAGGCCGCCGAGGTGGTCGGCCTGCGCGTGCCGTTCCGCAGCGACAGCGTCGTGAGCGTGCTCAACCAGGACCCGTCCCCCGACTTCGCGCCGACCCGCTCCGTCGGCGTCCCGTTCCGCGACTTTGCCCGTTCGACGACCTCGGGGGAACCCTTTCATGTCCGGTAGCACCGCCCCCGTGGAAGTGAGCGTGGTCCTGCCCTGCCTCAACGAGGCGGAGACCATCGAGACCTGCGTCCGGAAGGCGTTGAAGGGGCTGGCCGAGCTCGGTGTCATCGGCGAGGTGGTCGTCTCCGACAACGGGTCGACCGACGGTTCGCAGGCCATCGCCACGGCCGCCGGCGCGACGCTCGTCCACGCCCCGGTCCGCGGCTACGGCGGCGCGCTCCTCGCCGGCATCGAGGCCGCCCGCGGCCGCTACGTGATCATGGGTGACGCCGACGACTCGTACGACCTCGGCAACCTCGGCCCGTTCATCACCGAGCTGCGCGCCGGCAAGGACGTCGTCATGGGCAACCGCTTCAAGGGCGGCATCACCCGCGGCGCCATGCCCGCGCTGCACCGGTACCTCGGCAATCCCGTGCTGTCCTGGCTCGGCCGGATGCTCTTCGCGCTGCCGGGCGTCGGCGACTTCCACTGCGGCCTGCGCGGCTTCCACCGCGACCGGATCCGCGCGCTCGGGCTCTGCATGGCGGGCATGGAGTTCGCCAGCGAGCTGGTCATCCGGGCCGCGCTGGCGAAGTACTCGATCAGCGAGGTCGCCACCCCGCTGGGGCGCGACGGCCGCAGCCGCCCGCCGCACCTGCGGACCTGGCGGGACGGCTGGCGACACCTGCGCTTCCTGCTGATCTTCGCGCCGAAGCGCACGCTGCTCGTCCCAGGCCTGGTCCTCGCGCTGGCCGGCCTGACCGGCACGGCCCTCCTGCTGCCCGGGGAGCGGCACGTGTTCGGCGTCTCCTTCGACGTCAGCGCCCTGGTCTACTCGTCCCTCGCCACGCTCGTCGGGGCGCAGCTGCTGATCTTCGGCGGGTTCGCCCGGCTGTACGGCATCCAGGAAGGCATCACCCGCGAGGACAAGCACGTCCGATGGGTGCGGTGGCTGAGCTTCGAACGGTGCGTCGCCGGTGGCCTGCTGGTCGGGCTCGCCGGCCTGGTCAGCACGCTGGTCGCGGTCACCGACTGGGGCGCCGGCGGCTTCGGCCGGCTGGACCCGCGGGAGACCCTGCGCCTGGTGCTGCCGTCGGCGACGGCCATCGCGCTGGGCATCATCCTGATCTTCTCGGGCCTGTTCGCGAGCCTGCTGTCGTTGCGTGCGGCCGTCCGCCGTACGAGCCCGCCCGCGGCCGACGCCGAGCCGGAGATCCCGGCGCAGCGCCCGGTCGCTTCGCAGACGTCGCTGCGATGACCGGCGCGTGGCGGATGGCCGGCGCGTGGCTCCGGGAGCACCGGGCGCTCGCCGGGCTCGTCACGGCCGGCGCGCTGCTGCGGGTCGCCATGATGGCCGCCTACTACCCGGCGTTCGGCTACTTCTACGACACGCGGGGGTACATGGACGCGGCGAGCTCCGGCACGCCGAGCCCGATCTGGCCCTTCGGATACCCGGCCATGCTCAAGGTGCTCGGCATGACCGGCCACATCGCCTCGGTCTCCGCCGTCCAGCACCTGATGGGCCTGGTCATGGGGGTCGGCATCTACGCGCTGTGCACCAGGCGAGGGGTGCGGCGCAGCTGGTCCGCCCTCGCGTCGGCGCCGGTGCTGCTGGACGCGCGCCAGATCCAGCTCGAGCACTACGTGCTGTCCGAGACGCTGTTCTCGTTCCTCCTGCTCGCCGGCGTCGCCCTGCTGATGTGGTCGCGGCGGCCCCCGCTGTGGCTCATGGGCCTCAGCGGTCTGGTCTTCGCGCTGGTCACGCTCACCCGCACCGTCGGCCAGCCCATCGCCGCGCTGGTGCTGCTGTACCTGATCGTGCGGCGGGTCGGTTGGCGGCGCATCGCGCTGTTCACCGTGTCGCTGGTCGTCCCGGTCGTCGCCTACATGGTGTGGTACGACCGGCACCACGACGCCTACGCCCTGAACAGCTACACCGGCCGGTACCTGTGGCAGCGCACCACGACGTTCGTCGACTGCACCCGCACCGACTTCACCCCGCAGGAACGGCAGATCTGCCCGCCGGAGCCGCTCGGCCACCGTGAGGTCAGCGACATGTACCTGTGGGAGCTGGACCGCGACCGCATCGGCGCACGCTATCCGGGTCCGGAGCACGACTGGCTCTTCCGGCACTTCGCGCTGAAGGCGATCCGCGAGCAGCCCGGGGACTTCGCCGCCGCGGTCGCCACCGACGCCTGGCACCTCGTGCAGCCGGGCTGGCCGGCACCGGCCCGGATCGCCTGCACCACGGATCTGTGGACCATGCCGTCCGGCGGGCGGTCCGGCAACCAGGTGAGCAACTGCACGGCGACGCTCATGGCGCGCGACTTCCAGCCGACGGGCTCCGGCGGCGCCGCGCCCACGGTCACGCCGCTGAACAGTGCGCTGTGGGCCTACGGGCAGACCTTCGTGCTGCCACCGTCGGCCCTGGTGCTGCTCGCCCTGTTCGCGCTCGCCGCGACCGTGCGGCGCAGGCGCGGCGGCGGCCGGCGGCTCCGCGACCGGGAGGCCGCCGACAGCGTGCTGCTGGCGGTCATGAGCCTGTCCCTGCTGATGCTGGGCATCACGCTGTCGGTCATCGACCTGCGCTTCCTGGTGCCGTTGCTGGTGACGGCGCCGCTGGCGGCCGTGCTGGCGGCCCACCGGGTCGCGTCCCGCCCCACCACGCCGGACGCCGCCCCGGCGCAGACCGGCTCGCCCGAGCCGGCACCGTCCGCGGAGGAGACGGCGGCCTCGACCCGCCGGGTGCACACCGCCGGCGTCGAGACCTCACGCCGCAAGGCCACCGGCATCCCCCGGTCCCGGACGCCCCGCAGGTGAGAGCCCACAGGACGCTGCCGTCCAGGTGGCCGGCCCGCGGCGCTGGCCGCGGGCCGGACCGACCCGGCACGCCGTGCGGGGCCGGCCCGACGCTGCCGTGCTGCGGGGGGCGATGACTCCGGCGGATGCCATCTGCGGTAGGGCCGACCCGACTCCAATCAACCACTCCGCGCTGGCGCGGTCGTCGGCCTGGCCGCTCGCTGTCGGGCGATGATCGGACACTTCCCCGCCGTCGAAGCGTCGACCCCGGTCGGGTGAAGCGCGGCCACAGCCCGGCCCGGGGCACGACTGACCAGGGATCCGGCGCCGCGGCACCGGCGGTCAGCGGTCGATGACGTCGCCGACCGGGCGGCGGTTCGTGTAGCACGTCGTCGGCGCGTACCCGAACCGCAGGACGAGCTGCGGGGAGTACGGGCGCCGCAGGGCGAGCCGCAACCGCTCACGGACCGCCGGCACCTCGATCGGCTGGGAGTACATCGCCGTCGCGAGGCCGAGGTCGGCGGCGCGCAGCAGCACCCGTTGCAGCGCCATGCCCGCCTGGATCTCGTGCATGCGGTGTTCGCCCTGATAGCCGAGAACGGCGACGACAGGGGCCCCGGTGAGGTCCCGGGTGTCCTCCCTGGAAGGTCCGCCGAAGTCGCGGCGGGGCATCATCTCGGCCGAGTGGGGCGCGGCGCCCGCGGCGGCCCGCCCCACCCCCTGCACGTCGTCGTCCGCCGAGGTCCATGCGCGCAGCTCGGCGACGTAGGCCGGGTCCGCCTTCAACTGCGCGTCGGCCTCCCGGGTCAGCTGCGCGACCGTCCACAGCGCCGACTCGCCGTCGACGACGTGCAGCCAGCCGCCCTCGTCGGCGGCCTCCTCCACCAGCTGTGTCATGACGCCCGGCGCGACCTGGGCCTCGGCGAACCCGGACCGGTTGGTGTGGCGGCGCCGGATCTGCCGGTGCAGGCGGCACTCCGCCGGGGTGACCGGTCTGCCGCGGTCCGGCACGAGGTGGACGACCACGTCGCCGGATCCGATCGTCCAGACTGCCGGCGCTCCGGCGACGGCGAGCGCCAGGCGCAGGTTGAAGGCGGCCGCGCCGCACGAGACGCGCGCCGCGCGCAGGTCCGGGTCGCACACCGGCAGGACGCGGTCTCGGTCGACCAGGACCTCGATGCCGTCGGCGGTGCGCCGGAACCGCCACGGCTGGCTGTTGTGGATCGACGGCGCCCACACGGCCTCGCCGACCGCGGCCATGAAGGTGGCATCCGACCAGATGTCGACGTCGGTCATCGCACCCTCCCGAACAGGTCCGGTCCCCTCCTCTCCACGGTCGCCGACCGTCCCGGCGCAACGGTGCGGGGCGGACCTCCCCACCCGCCGAATCACCCGGCAGTTCACACCCGTGCGGCGGGTCAGGACCGGGATGCCGTGGCCGGACCGCACCCGAGGGACGGCCGGCGGCGGCACCGGCACACAGGGCCACAGGCCGGGCGTGACACGATGGTGGCGCAGATTGTGCCGTACCGGCGAAACGTCACGGTGGAAGGGGCCACATGATCCGGGTGTATCTGCTCGACGACCACGAGGTGGTCCGCTTCGGGCTTCGGGAGATGCTGGAGCGCGAAGGTGACATCGAGGTCGTCGGCGAGTCCGGGTCAGCCGTCGACGCCACGCACCGCATTCCCGCGCTGCGGCCCGACGTCGCCGTGCTCGACGGCCGGCTCCCCGACGGCAGCGGTATCGACGTCTGCCGCGACGTCCGCTCCGTCGACCCGTCCATCAAGGCGCTGATCCTCACCTCGTACGACGACGACGAGGCCCTGTTCGCCGCGATCATGGCCGGCGCGTCGGGCTACGTCCTCAAGCAGATCCACGGCACCGACCTCATCGACGGCATCCGCCGGGTCGCCGCCGGCCAGTCACTGCTCGACCCGGCCGTCACGGCCCGGGTGCTGGAGCGCATCCGCAAGGGCCCCGAGCAGCCCGACGAGCTCAAGAACCTCACCGACCAGGAGCGCAAGATCCTGCAGCACATCGCCGAGGGCCTGACCAACCGGGAGATCGCCGAGCGGATGTTCCTGGCGGAGAAGACGGTGAAGAACTACGTCTCCAGCCTGCTGGCGAAGCTCGGCCTGGAGCGGCGCACCCAGGCCGCCGTCCTCGCCTCCCGCCTGCTGAAGCAGCCGTGACCGGCGAGCGGGGCACGTGGCAGCCGTCGCTGCCGCTGCCGTCACTGTCGCGGGTCGACCTCGACTCGCTGCTGCAGGAGCTGCTCACCCGGGTCGGCGAGGTCATGACCAGCCGGGAGCGGCTCCGCGCGCTGCTGGACGCGGTCGTGGGCATCGGCTCCGACCTCGACCTGCACAGCACCCTGGACCGGATCGTGCGGGCCGCCTGCCAGCTCGCCGACGCGCGGTACGGCGCGCTGGGCGTGATCGGGCCGGACCGGATGCTGGTCGAGTTCATCAACCACGGCGTCACGGCCGCCGACCGCGCCGAGATCGGCGACCTGCCCCGCGGCCACGGCGTGCTGGGGCTGCTGATCGAGGAGCCGCGCCCGATCCGCCTCGAGGACATCACCCAGCATCCGCGCGCGTACGGGTTCCCGCCCAACCATCCGCCGATGCACAGCTTCCTGGGCGTGCCGATCCGCATCCGTGACCAGGTGTTCGGCAACCTGTACCTGGCGGAGAAGCGCGGCGGGGAGCAGTTCACGCAGGACGACGAGAACCTCGTCGCCGCGCTGTCCGTCGCGGCCGGCGCCGCCATCGACAACGCCCGCCTCTACGCGCAGGCGGAGCGACGGCAGCGCTGGCTCATGGCCGCCGCGGAGATCACGTCGGTGCTGCTGGGTGAGGTACGCCGGACCGAGGCCCTCGAGCTCGTCGCGAGCCGGGCGCTGGACGTCGCCGACGCGGACCTGGCGATGGTGCTGCTCGTCGACGACACCGCCGAGCGGCTCACGGTCGAGGTGGCCGTCGGCGGACCGGACGAAGCGGCCGGCTGGTCGATCCCGGTGGCGGGCAGCGAGTTCACCGAGGTGCTGCACCGGCAGCAGCTGTCGGTGGTCACCGACCTCGGGTCGGCGGCGAACTGGCCGGTGCTGCTGTCGACGGGCACGGCGCTGCTCGTGCCGCTCGCGGTCGGCGGTGTCGCGCTCGGTGTGCTCGTCGTCGCGTACCGCAAGGACAGCGTCGCCATCGCCGAGGGGCTCGAGCTGGCGATGGTGGAGACGTTCGCCGGGCAGGCCGCCCTGGCGCTGGAGCGGGCCCGCGCGCAGGACGAGCGGGAGATGCTGGCCGTCGTCGGCGACCGGGAACGCATCGCCCGCGACCTGCACGACGTCGTCATCCAGCGGCTGTTCGCGGCCGGGATGCAGCTGCAGGGCGCCACCCGGCTGTCCGGGCAGCCCGACGTGCGGCAACGCATCGACCGGGTCGTCACCGACCTCGACACCACCATCCGCGACATCCGCGGCGCCATCTTCGAGCTGCGCGGCCCCGCCCCGCACAGCTTCCGCACCGAGATCCGCGACCTGGCCGACGAGGCCCGCGAGGCGCTCGGCTTCCGGCCCGCGCTGCGCATCGACGGGCCGGTCGACACGGCCGTGCCGGACACGGAGCGCACCGCTCTCCTCGCCGTGCTGCGCGAGTCGCTGAGCAACGTCGCCAAGCACGCGAACGCCCGCTCGGTGCAGGTCACGGTGGCGGTCACGCACGGGCGGCTGGCGCTGACCGTGCAGGACGACGGGCGGGGTATCGCCGCGACCGCCGACCCGGCCGGGCACGGGCTGCCGAACATGCGGGCCCGGGCCGCCGACCTGGGCGGCGACTGCACGGTCGAGCCGGCCTCGCCCGGCACCAGGGTCGCCTGGCACGTGCCCCTGTAACGGCACCCCCGACCCGGCGGCGGGGGTGCGGTCCCGCGCCCGCGCGACGCCCCCTCCCGTCGGCGGAGTGCGGTCAGGCGGAGACGGCACCCGCCTCGGCGGGTGCGGTCAGACGGAGACGGCCCGCGCCGCTTCTCCCGGCGGCGGGGTGTGGTCAGGCGGGGACGGCCCGCGCCGGCACGGCGCCGACCCTCCCCGCGACGCCGACCCGGACGGCCGCGACGGGGCCCGGGGCTCCTGCCGGGGGCTCCGGCGGCCCGGGCAGCGCCGTCAGGTCGTCGACCGGCGACGAGACGAGCCCGGCCGCGGTCGCCGCGAGCAGGACCGCCGACATCGCCTCACCCGCGGCGACCCAGTCACCCGGTCCGGCGCCCGATGCGGTGATCACGACGTATGCGGCACGGCGCTCCGGGTCGGGCCCGTTCAGCGTGTACGAGCCGGCCCCGGCCGCCGCTTCGAGCACCACCAGCTGCTCCGGCGGCAATGGCACGTCGGCGAACGGGCGCCGGTCGCTGCGCCGGACCGCGATCGCGCGGTGCAGCGCGACGGCCCGCGGCAGCCGCTCGACCGGGCCGGTGCAGCGCAGCTCGGTCAGCAGGGCCGGATCGGCGGGGTCCGGGAAGCGCCACGCGTCGACGCCCACCCCCTCGGCGGCGAGGGTCACGCGGGCGTGGTGCAGCGCCGCGCCGCAGCTGATCAGCAGCTGCCGGCCGTCGGGGTCGGCGTCGGCCAGCCGCCGGTTCCAGTCCGCGTAGAGGGCGAGCCTGTCCCGGTCGATCCGCCAGCGCCACGGCTGCGTCTCCTGCACCGACGGCGCGTTGAGCGCGGCGAACGTGGCCCGCGTCAGCGACTGGCTGACCGCACCGGTCAGCGGCGCCACGCCACGGGCGGTGTAGTGGATCGCCACCATCGCGCGCTCCTCGATCGTCGGACGTCACCTGCCACCCATCACGGTCCCGGGAAGCCGCCGGAACCGGCAGGGGCAAAGGTCCTGTTCACCACGGCCCGCCGATGGCCCTCCCGGGTGATGACCTTCGGCCCGTGCCGGCCCGTGCGGCGCGGGGGGATGGTGGGACGGTGGGGCCGCCGCGGTCCCACGGCCGGGCTCTCAGGAGGACGCCATGACATACCGGATCGCCGTCAACGGGTTCGGCCGGATCGGCCGGGACTTCATCCGCTGTCTCGTCGACCGCGGGATGCTCGGCGGCGACCTCGCCGTCGTCGCCGTCAACGACCTCTACGACACGGCGACGCTCGCCCACCTGCTCCAGCACGACTCGACGTTCGGCCGCCTGCGCGCCGAGGTGGACGTCGACCCGTCCGGCGGCGGCATGACCGTCGGCGGGCAGTACATCGAGGTGCTCCGCCACAAGGACCCGCTGTCCCTGCCGTGGGAGGACCTCGACGTCGACCTCGTCATCGAGGCCACCGGCAGGTTCCGCACCCGCGACGACGCCGCGGGCCACCTGAAGGCCGGCGCCAGGAAGGTCCTCATCTCCGCACCGGGCAAGGAGGTCGACGCGACGATCGTGCCCGGCGTCAACAGCGGCAGCTACGACCCGGCGCTGCACGACGTGGTCTCCGCGGCGTCGTGCACCACGAACTGCGCGGCGCCGATGGCGAAGGTGCTGCACGAGGCCTTCGGCATCGAGCAGGGGTACCTGACGACCGTGCACGCCTACACCAACGACCAGATGGTCCTCGACGCGCCGCACAAGGACCCGCGGCGGGCCCGGACCGCGGCCGTCAACATCATCCCCACCAGTACCGGCGCCGCGAAGGCCATCGGCCTGGTCCTGCCGGAACTGGCCGGCAGGCTCGGGGGTGTCGCACTGCGGGTGCCGGTGGAGAACGGCTCGATGACCGACCTGACCTGCCGGTTGGCGCGGCCGGCGACGGCCGAGCAGATCAACGCGGCGTTCGCCGCGGCCGCCGCGGGTCCCCTCGCGGGGATCCTGCGCTACAGCGAAGCGCCGCTGGTCTCCCGGGACATCATCGGCGACCCGTCGTCCTGCGTCTTCGACGCCGGCCTCACCGCCGCCGACGGGCACCTGGTGAAGGTCTTCGGCTGGTACGACAACGAGTGGGGCTACACGAACCGTCTCGTCGACCTCGCCGCGGTCTTCGCCGGGTCGGGGCGCTGACGGGTCGTCCGCCGCGGGGCAGGCAGGGGCGGCCGGGACGGCAGCGCTCCGTCCGGTGTCTACAGGCTGGCCGCCATGTGGCGGCTGACCAGGGGCGCCGCTCGGCGGGGGGCCGTCGCATGGTCGCTGTCGGCGAGCCAGGCGGTGAAGATCCGTCGCATCGGCCGGCCGTGCAGCAGGCCGGCCCGGGTGCCGCCCGCTCGCCGGCCGTCCGGCCAGGTGGTGGTGCGATCGTCGGACATGTCGTAGTAGCCGTCGATGCGGCCGTGGCTCTCCTTGACCCGGCGGAGCGACCGCTGCCGGACCGAGGGGCGCCGGCCGCGCGGCCGGTGACGCGCCTGCCGGGCCGACCGGCATGCCACCGCCGAGCGCGCGTGCGCGGGCGCCGGTCGCGCGGGCGGCTCCGAGTCCCCCGCCACCGGCTCTGGCTCCGGAGGCACGGGCGTCGGGGGCACGGGCATCGGCGGCACTGGTGTCGGCGGCACAGGAGTCGGGGGCACAGGAGTCGGCGGCACAGGAGTCGGGGGCACACCGGGGCCTTCGTACACCGGAGACGCCGGTGTCACGCCGCCGACGACCATCTGGCCCAGCGCCCGCTCCGCGCCGATGCACAGGTCCTCGACGTAGCCGAGGCCGGCCGCCCCGGCCAGGTGTCTCGCCTCCGGGCTGACGGTGCCCGGCTCCAGCCATACGGCGCCGGCGCCGGCCGCCGCTGCCTCGCGCACGATGCCGGGGACGTCGGCGGCGGGCCGGAAGACGCTCACGATGTCGACGTGGCACGGGATGTCGGCCAGCCGGCCGTAGACCCGCTCGCCGAACAGCCGGACGTCCTCCAGGTTGACCGGGATGGTCCGCCAGCCGTGCTCCTGCAGCATGCGTGGCACCCAGTTCGCGGGCGCGAGCGGGTCGCGAGAGGCTCCGACGACCGCGATCGTCCGCGCCCCGGCCAGGAGTTGCCGCGGGGTACACACTGCCCTCACCTCCAATGCGTGCGGGACCTCGCCCACACCGTCAAGCATTGCCCGGGCCTTCGCCGCCGCACAGGGCGGACGGCCCGTTTCACGGACTGCCGGCCCCGCCGGGCGCCGGTGCCGGCGGATGGTGGGCGACGAGCACCGGGCAGTCGGCGCGGTGCAGCAGCCGCAGGCCGACCGAGCCGAGTAGCAGCCCGGCGAACCCGCCGTGGCCGCGGCTGCCCACCACGATGAGCCGAGCCTGCTGCGACCGGTCGCACAGCACGTCGGCCGGGTCGCCGGCGACGCCGTGGAACTCCCACTGAACCCGCGGATGCCGCTGCCCCGCCGCCGCGACGCGGGCGGATGCCGCTTCCTCCAGGGCCCGGCGGGTCTCGACCGTGTCGTACACCAGCGGGGGCAGGCCGACGGCGGGCAGCCCGATCGGCGTCTCGATCGCCCGGACCGCCACGACGTCACAACGCCACCGGGCGGCCTCGGTGAAGGCCAGCTCCAGCGCGGCGTCGGCGGACGGCGACTCGTCGACACCGACGAGCACGCCACCGGACGGGTCCTGCCGGCCACGCACGACCGTGACCGGGCAGGTGGCGTGGGTGGCCACCTGCTGGGCGACCGAGCCGAGGACGGCGGCGACGGCACGGTGGCGGCCGCGGGTGCCGACCACGAGCAGCCCCGCGTCCTCGCCGGCCCGGATCAGGACCTCGGCGGGTTGCCCCAGCACGGCCTGGGCGGTGACGTCGAGGTCCGCCGCGACGGACCCGGCCTCGCGGGCGGCGTCGGCGGCGAGCATCTCGGCCAGGTGTTGCGCGGTCTCGGCCAGGTCGGCGGGCGGCGCGAACGCCGCCGGCACCCGCCAGTGGTAGGCCAGCACGACGTGCAGCGACCCGTCCCGCCGCTGGGCGGCGGCCGCGGCCCAGCGCACGGCCTCCAGCGACGGCGCCGTGCCGTCGACGCCGACCACGACCTGACCGCTCGCCATCACACGCCCTTCCCGAGGCCGCGCCACGGCCGGGTGCCGAGGATGGACGGGCCACGCGGCGCGGCACGGCGTCCGGTACCCCTGCCCGGCCGGACCTGGTTCACGCACGGGCAGGGCGAAATCACCTCCTCCTCCCGACGGGCGCCGCTGGGTGCCCGGCCGCGTCCCGAGGTGCTGTGACGCCGGGACCTCGGGGTGAGCCGCCGGGCGCTAGCCCGCCGGTTCACGCAAACGACGACGTTTGCCCGGCGGGGACCGGGTCACTGCCTGCTCACCGGACCGGCAGTGAGGAGATCCGTTGACCAACGCCTCGATCACCGGCGAGGTCGTGCGGGCCGCCGATCACGGCGAGCCGCGCACACCGGCGGTCACCCCGCGGTGGAAGCGGCTGCTGGCCGCCCACTACTTCTGGGTGGTGCCCGGGCTCGTGATGCTGGGGCTGGGTCGCTACCAGTACCTGACGCCCCGACTCTGGCGGGACGAGATCGCGACATGGAGCGCCGCCGTCCGCAGTGTCCCGGAGCTGCTCGACCTCCTGCGCAACACGGATGCGGTCGCCGGCGGCCACTACCTGTTCATGCACTACTGGATCGCCGTCTTCGGGGACTCCGTCGCGTCGCTGCGGACCCCGTCGCTGCTCGCCATGGCCGCCGCGGCGGTGCTGGTCGCGCTCACCGGCAACCACCTGCACGGGGGCGCCGGCGGCCTCGCCGCGGGACTGCTGTTCGCGGCGATCCCGGCGACGTCCCGGTTCGCTCAGGAGGCCCGCTCGTACGCGTTCGCCACCCTGGCGACGGCCCTGGCCACCTACCTGTTCGTGCGTGCCCTGGACCGGCCGGGCTGGGGGCGCTGGGCCTGGTACTCGGCCGCCCTCGTCCTGGTCGGGTACGCGCATCTCGTCGCGCTCCTGCTCCTGTCCGGCCACGCGGTCGCCGTCGCCTGGCTGCTGGCCGTCGACCGGGACCGGCGGCTGCTGCGCTGGCTGGCGGCGGCCGGCCTCGGCATCGCCGCGCTGTCGCCGCTGATCCTCGTGGCCCGGCGCCAGCGCACCACTCAGATCGGCTGGATGCCGGTGCCTGCGGCACCCGACCTCCTGCCGACGCTGACCATGGTCACGGCGTCCACGCTGGTGGCCGGGGCGCTGGTCGGCATGGCCGCGGCCGGGTCGCGGCGAGGTCGCGCGCGGAGCCTGGTGGTGTGCGCCGGCGGCGTGCTGGCACCGCCGGTCGCGGGTTTCGTCATGTCCCAGTCCATCCCGGTCTGGTGGCCGCGGTACCTGCTGTTCCTACTCCCGGCGCTCGCGCTCCTCGCCGCGCGGGCGCTGACGCGGGCAGCCCTGCCGGCCGTCGTCGCCGCCGCCGTCCTCGTCGGTCTGCTCGGCCTGCCGGACCAGCTGGCGATCCGCAGCCCGACCGGTCATGAGGCCGACCGTTACCCGGCCGCGCCGTGGTACACCCCTCCGGACTGGACCGGCGCCGCGCGCATCGTCCGCTCCGGCCAGCGGCCGGGCGACGGCATCGTCTACGTCGGCGACTCGGACCGCGCCCGCTCGATGTTCATGCTGCGCAGCACGATGGACTACCACCTGCGCGCCGACGCCACCCGGCCCAAGGACGTCTACCTGGACAGGTCGGCCGCGCAGATCGGCGCGTTCTGGGCCCGGGAGTGCGCCGACCCGAAGGTCTGCCTCGCCGGGACCGGACGGGTGTGGGTCGTCGCCGCATCCATGCAGGACCACATCGTCGCCGGGGCGAGGGACGACGCCGGGTTGGCCGCGCTGCAGGGGTACCGGTCCGTGCAGGTCTGGCATCCGGGCGGCCTGACCATCGAGTTGGTGCAGCGCGTCGGCTGACGGACCCCCCATGGCAGCGGGGTCAGGCGGGGCAGCGGGGTCAGCCGGCCAGCGGCCCGCTGGCGCGGGCCGTGTCGGCGCCGGCGCTGGTGCGCCGTCGCTGCCCGTGCTCGCCGTACCAGTCGATGATCAGCAGCGTGGCGTCGTCGGCGAGCACGGGGCCGGTGACCTGCAGGACCGCGTCGGCGAGGGCGCGGGTCGCCTCGCGCGGGTGCAGGCCGGCCACCTGCAGCAGCTCGGCGGGCAGGTCGAGCTTCGCGGCCCGGCGCTCCCGCGCTCCGTCGGTCACGATCACCAGCCGGTCACCGGCCGACAGCCGCAGCTCGCCGCTGGTGAACGTCGTGTCGGGCAGCATGCCGAGCGGGATGTCGCGCGGCAGCCGCACCTGCTCGACCCGCCCGTCCCGGACCAGCAGCGGCGGCAGGTGCCCGGCGTTGATCAACGTACACACGCCGTGGACCAGATCGATCCGGCCGAGGACGGCGGTGATGAACGTGCTCGCGGCGGAAGCGTGCTCGGCCACCGCGGCGCTCGCGACCTCGGCCTGCTCGACGAGGCCCCGCCCGAGGCGGCGGGTGTTGCGCAGGCTGCCCACGCCCAGCGTGGCGGTCAGCGCGCTCGCGACCCCGTGCCCCATCGCGTCGGTGACGCTGAAGTGCAGCAGGTCGCGCGCCAGGGAGTAGTCGAACGTGTCCCCGCCGATGCTGGCCGCGGGCTCCAGCCAGCCCGACAGGGTGAAGGCACCGGCTTCGCAGGTGAACGCGCCGGGCAGCAGCCGGCGCTGGATCTCGGCGGAGAGGTTGAACGGTGTGGTGCGCTGACCCCATTCGAACAGGTCCGTGTGCCGCCGGTTGGCGATCACCACGAAGCCGAGCAGGTGCGCGATCCGGCCGATCTCCCGCACCGCCCGCGGGTCGGGCTCCTCGGGCAGCACCAGCTCCAGCAGGCCGATCGCCTCGCCGCGCTCCGTGACCGGAGCCCACACCGTCCACCCGTCGTCGCCGTCGAGCACCTGCGGTGTCTGTGTCCGCAGGGCCTGCTCCGTCGGCCCGCCGTCGAACGGCAGCACGGTGGCGACCTCGGCACCACGGCGGCGGCCGGCGCCCGCGGGGTGCTCCTGCGGCACGTACGTCAGCCGGACCAGCGCGCGGCCGCCCAGGTCGGCGATCAGGAACGACGCCGACCGCGCTTCGAGGCCCCTGGCCAGCTCCCGGGTGATCGCCTCGACGGCATCGACCGGCGCCGCGTCCTCGACCGCGCCGAGGACCGCCGCCATCATCGACGTCTCACCAAGGTCCACTCCCGAATCATACGATCGTGGCAGCATCCCGGCCCCTGGTGCTCACACCACGGCTCGGCAAAACCATCGACACGTCCAGCAGGCGGATCTCCGCGCTCGACTGAATGCTCAGCCGGGGACGCCGCCGGGGCCGGGCAGGTCGGGGTCGCTGGTGGTGTGCGGGAGGTTGACCACCGCCCTCTCATGGCGGCCGGAGCAGCGGCACCGGGACCGGTTCCGGCGCGGCGAGGCAGAGGTACTGGCGCACGGCATGGGCGTCGGGCGCGGTGGCGGTGGTCAGCGAGGCCGGTCCGGCGAGCGGGACGCGGACGGCGGTGGGGCCGAGCACGCACGGTGCGCCCGGCGCCACGCCCGGGTGGACGTGCAGCAGCGAGCCGGTCGCCTTGGCGGCGCCGAGGACGGCCGGCCCGGCCCAGCCGTCGGCGCCGGGACCGACGTCGAGCCGCTGGCGCAGCAGCGGCCGGCCGGCGTAGGTCACCGACGTGCTGACCGTGAGGTCGCCCGGCGCCTCGTCGTGCCGGCCGCAGACGATCTCGTCGCGCCACAGCAGCGTCGCGCCCTCGCCGGCGTCGACGCTCGCGGCGGTGGTGTGGCGGCAGCCGGCGGCGGCGACGGTCTGCTCGGGCAGCCAGTGCAGCGTCCCGCCGCCGGCGACGGTCACCCGGACGCTGAGGTACGAGGGTGCGCCCGTACGCGAGGGCAGGGCGATCGACGCGGCGACGGTGCGCAGGCTCAGCCTCGCCCCCGGCCCGACCTCGATGTCCAGTCGCAGGTCGTCCCCGCCGAGCGGGCCGGCCGCGCCGCCGACGACGTGCACGGTGGCCCAGCCCGCGTCGAGGCCCGCGGCGACACCGGTCCGCCGCAGCAGCAGCGGGGTCTCGCCGCGGAGCTGGGCGAGCCGGGTGCCGCCGCGGCCGTCGGCCTCGGCGACGACCCTGGCGTGCGCCCGCATCAGCCGGTCGCGGCGTGGGCGTGCGGCCGGCCCTCTTGGTGGGCTTGGTGGTGGGCTTGGTGGTGGGCGACGAGCTGGCGCACCCAGTCGGCGACCGCGGTGGCGTGCGGGTCGGTCGCGATCGACAGGAAGATCGTGGGCAGCTCGCCACGGCGGGCCCGGGCGTCCCGGTCCATCACCGACAGGTCGGCGCCGACCATGGGCGCCAGGTCGGTCTTGTTGATGACCAGCAGGTCGGCGGCGGTGACCCCGGGCCCGCCCTTGCGGGGGACCTTGTCGCCGCCGGCCACGTCGACGACGAAGATCTGCTGGTCGATGAGGCCCTTGCTGAAGGTGGCGGTGAGGTTGTCCCCGCCGCTCTCCACCAGCACCAGGTCCAGCGGCCCGAGCACGGACTCCAGCTCCTCGACGGCGTCGAGGTTGGCGGAGATGTCGTCGCGGATCGCGGTGTGCGGGCAGCAGCCGGTCTCCACGGCACGGATGCGTTCCGGTGGCAGGACCGCGTTGCGCTTGAGGAAGTCGGCGTCCTCGGTGGTGTAGATGTCGTTGGTGACCACGCCGAGGCGCAGTTCGCCGCCGAGGGCCCGGCACAGCGCGGCGACCAGGGCGGTCTTGCCCGATCCGACGGGGCCGCCGATGCCGATCCGCAGCGCCCGCCCTCCGGAGGCGAGCGGTGCGTGCGGGTCGACGTCGGGGTGCGGGTGGCTGTGCGGAACGGTCTCGTCGTGGTGGCTGTCAGGACGCAAAGAGACGCACCTCCCAGGTGGCGTGAGTTTCGGCGTAGATGTCGGCCAGTGGTGCGGTGTTCGCCGGCAGGTCGGCGGGCGCGGCGCCCGCCTCGGCTGCCGCGCGAGCGGCGACCCGGTCGCAGGTGACGGCCAGCCGGGCCAGCAGCGCCTGGGCCTGATACGGGTCCAGGCCCAGGAGTCGTACGGCGGCGCTGGCCGGACCGGTGACGATCCCGTGCGTGGCGACCAGCGCGGTCTGCTCGGTGGTGAGGCCGGCGGCGGCCGCCGTGAGCCCGAGCGCGATCGGCTGGTGGCAGCCGTCGCCGTGGTGCGGGGCGTGGGCGAACAGCGGGGACGGCCAGGTGGTCCGGCCGGCCCGCAGCAGCGCCCGCCCCTGCCGGCGGGAGGCGAGCCGCAGCGCGGGCGAGGCCGTCCGGGCGTCCAGCTCCGCGTCGAGCTCCGCCAGGACGGCGCCGATGGCTACCGCCTCGGCCGCCGCCTGTCTGGTGGCCGCGGCGAAGGCCGCCGTCACGGGGCCGGCGGTGGCCAGCCGGCCGCGCAGGAACGCCTCCAGCTCGGGTATTCCGGTGACCTGTCCGGCGGCCACCGCGGCTTCGAGGCCGCTGGAGTGGGCGTGGCCGCCGGACGGGAACCGGCCGTCGGCGAGGAGCAGCAGTGTGGTGTCCATGGCGGCTAGAACAGGAAGTACCGCTGGGCCATGGGCAGCTCGGTCACCGGATCCGGGTCCACCACTTCACCGTCGATGCGGACGGTGAACGTGTCGGGCTCGATCTCGATGCGCGGCATGGCGCCGTTGTGCGGGAGGTCGGCCTTGCCGCGGGACCGGACGTCCGCGACGGGGACGAGCCGGCGCCGGACGTCCAGCTCCAGCCCCGCCTCGATCGCGGCCGGGGCGACGAACGCGACGCTGGTCGCCGCCGGCACGACGCCGTAGGCGCCGAACATCGGCCGCGGCAGGACCGGTTGCGGGGTGGGGATGGAGGCGTTGGCGTCGCCCATCTGCCCCCACGCGATCATGCCGCCCTTGATCACCACGTGCGGGCGGACGCCGAAGAACGCCGGATCCCACAGCACCAGGTCGGCGAGCTTGCCGGCCTCCACCGAGCCGACCTCGGTCTCCAGGCCGTTGGCCATCGCCGCGCAGATGGTGTACTTCGCGACGTACCGGCGGGCGCGGTGGTTGTCGGCGGCGCCGTCGCCGGGCAGTGCGCCGACGCGGGCCTTCATCACGTGGGCGGTCTGCCAGGTCCGCATCACCACCTCGCCGATGCGGCCCATCGCCTGCGAGTCCGAGCCGATGATCGAGATGGCGCCGAGGTCGTGCAGCAGGTCCTCGGCGGCCATCGTCGAGGGCCGGATCCGGCTCTCGGCGAACGCCAGGTCCTCCGGGATGTCCGCCGACAGGTGGTGGCACACCATGAGCATGTCCAGGTGCTCGGCGAGCGTGTTGCGCGTGTACGGCCGGGTCGGGTTGGTCGAGGACGGCAGCACGTTGGGGAGGCTCGCGACGGTGATGATGTCCGGCGCGTGGCCACCGCCGGCGCCCTCCGTGTGGTACGAGTGGATGGCCCGCCCGTTGATCGCCCGCAGGGTGTCCTGGACGAACCCGGCCTCGTTGAGCGTGTCGGTGTGGATGGACACCTGGACGCCGGAGGCGTCGGCGACGCGCAGGCACGCGTCGATGGCCGCCGGGGTGGTGCCCCAGTCCTCGTGCAGCTTGAACCCGCCCGCCCCGCCGCGCAGCTGCTCCCACATCGCCTCCTCGGAGACGGTGTTGCCCTTGCCCAGCAGCAGGACGTTGACCGGCCACACGTCGAGCGCCTCGTGCATGCGGGCGAGGTGCCAGGCGTTGGAGGTGACGGTGGTGGCCTTGCTGCTCTCGGCCGGGCCGACCCCGCCGCCGACGAGGGTGGTGACGCCGCCGGCGAGGGCCTCGGTGACGAGCTGCGGGCAGATGAAGTGCACGTGGGTGTCGACCGCGCCGGCGGTGAGGATCTTGCCGTTGCCGGCGACGATCTCGGTCGACGGCCCGATCACCAGGTCCGGGTGGACGCCGGGCATGGTGTCGGGGTTGCCGGCCTTGCCGATCGCCACGATGCGGCCGTCGCGGATGCCGACGTCGGCCTTGACGATCCCCCAGTGGTCCAGGATCACCGCGCCGGTGATGACGGTGTCGGGGGTGCCCTCGGCGCGGGTGGCCCGGGACTGGCCCATCGACTCGCGGATCACCTTTCCGCCGCCGAAGACGGCCTCGTCGCCGCCGGCGCAGTGGTCGGCCTCGACCTCGACGATCAGGTTGGTGTCGGCGAGCCGGATGCGGTCGCCGGTGGTCGGCCCGTACAGGGCGGCGTACCGACGCCTATCGAGAAAGCTCACAGTGCACCGCCGCATTCGCCGCGCAGACCCGGGACGACTCGCGCGCCGCCGAGCGGGACGAGGTCGACCTCGCGGGTGACGCCGGGCTCGAAGCGGACGGCGGTGCCGGCGGGGACGGCGAGACGCTGCCCCCAGGCGGCCGCCCGGTCGAACTGCAGACCGGGGTTGGCCTCGGCGAAGTGGTAGTGGGAACCGACCTGGACGGGCCGGTCGGCGGTGTTGGTCACCATGAGTGTGGTGACCGGACGGCCGGCGTTGATCTCGACCTCGCCGTCGCCCGGCAGGACCTCGCCGGGGATCATGCGATCGGGTGGTGCACCGTCACCAGCTTGGTGCCGTCCGGGAACGTGGCCTCCACCTGCACCTCCTTCAGCATCTCGGGGATTCCGTCGAGCACGTCGTCGCGGGTGAGCACGTGCCGGCCGGCCTCCATGAGCTCCACGACGGTGCGGCCGTCGCGGGCGCCCTCCAGCAGGAAGGCGGTGATGACGGCCACCGCCTCGGGATGGTTGAGTCGCAGGCCGCGGTCTCGGCGGCGCTGCGCCACGTCGGCGGCGACGTGGATGAGCAGGCGTTCCTGCTCGTGCGGGGTCAGGAACACGATGGTCTCCAGGTCATACGGACAGGGCCTGCCGGACGGCGGTGCGGGCGTCGTCGCCGCCCTGCCCGGTCGAGGTGACCCTGCCTGCTTCGAGGACGTAGTACCGCTGGGCCGCCGCGAGCGCGAAGCCGACGTGCTGCTCAACGAGCAGGACCGACATGCCGCCCCGGCCGGCGACGGCCAGGATCGTGCGTTCGATCTCCGCGACGACGGTCGGCTGGATGCCTTCGGTCGGCTCGTCGAGCAGCAGGAGGCGCGGCGCGGTGATGAGCGCCCGGGCGATGGCGAGCTGCTGGCGCTGCCCGCCGGACAGCAGCCCGGCGCGGCGGCCGAGCAGTCCCGCCAGGGCGGGGAACAGGTCGAGGGCCTCGGCGACCGCCGCCTTGCCGCCGGGGCGGCCGTCCGCGACCAGCTGGAGGTTCTCGGCGGTGGTCAGGTGCGGGAAGGACTGCTGGCCCTGCGGCACGTACGCCATGCCGCGGGCGACCCGTTGGTGTGGCGCGAGGCCGGTGATGTCCTCGCCGTCCAGGCGGATCCTGCCCTGCTTCGGCTTGAGCAGCCCGATTGCGGCGCGCAGCAGGGTGCTCTTGCCGGCGCCGTTGTGGCCGAGCACCGCGGCGACGCCGCCGGTCGGCACGTCGGCGGATATCCCGTGCAGGACGGTGCTGCGCCCGTACCCGACGTGGACGTCGTCGAACTGGAGCATCAGGCCTCCTGGACGGCTGGTTCGGGGGCGTGTCCCAGGTAGACCTCCTGGACCTTCGGGTCGGCCTGCACCTGCGCGACCGTGCCTTCGGAGAGCACCTTGCCGACGTGCATGACGGTGACGGTGCGGGCGTACCGGCGCAGGAAGTCCATGTCGTGCTCGATGACGACGACGGTGCGGTCGCGGGCGACGACGCTCAGCAGCTCACCGGTGGCGTCGCGCTCGTCGTGGCTCATGCCGGCGACCGGCTCGTCGAGCAGCAGCAGCTGCACGTCCTGGACCAGCAGCATGCCGATCTCCAGCCACTGCTTCTGCCCGTGGGCGAGGGTGCCGGCGAGGCGGTCCCGCGCAGCGGTGAGCCCGATCGTCTCCAGGGCCCGCGCCACCTCGTCGGGGACGCCGCGGCGGCGGCGCAGCAGGGTGAGCGGGCCGCGGCCCGCGCCGGCGGCGATGTCGAGGTTCTGCAGGACCGTCAGCTCCTCGAACACCGTCGCGGTCTGGAACGTACGGCCGACGCCGAGCCGGGCGATGCGGTGCACCGGACGGCCGAGCAGCTCCCGCTCGCCGAAGCACACCGAACCGGACGCCTTGACCAGGCCGGTGACGGCGTCGACCAGCGTGGTCTTGCCGGCGCCGTTGGGCCCGATGAGGAACCGGATGTCGCCGGGCTGCACGTCGAGGCTGACGCCGTCGACCGCGGCGAAGCCGTCGAACACCACTCGCAGGTCACGGATCCGCAGTCCTTCAAGCGCGTCACTCATGCCGGCACCTCCTGTGCGGGGACCTTCTCCGATACGCGGCGGGCGCGCACCATCCGGACCAGCGACGCCAGCCCGCCCGGCAGGAACGCGACGACGAGCACGAACAGCAGCCCCTGCAGGTAGGTCCAGGCGGCCGGGAACTGCTCCGACAGCGTGGTCTTCGCCCACGCCACGGCGACCGCGCCGAGCACCGGGCCGAGCAGCGTCGCCCGGCCGCCGACGGCGACGCCGATGACGAACTCGATCGACGGCACGATGCCGATCAGCGCCGGGTTGATGATGCCGACCGCCGGCACGAACAGCGCCCCGGCCAGGCCCGCCATGCCCGCGGCGGTGACGAAGGCGACGACCTTGACGTTGGCGGGGTCGTAGCCGAGGAAGCGGACCCGCTCCTCGGCGTCGCGCACCGCGACCAGCAGTTCGCCGTAGCGGCTGCGCATGAGCTGGCGGACCGCGACCAGCAGCAGCAACAGGACGCCGGCGATGATGAAGTACACCATCCGCTGGTTGACCGGGTCGTCCAGGTCGTAGCCGAAGAAGCCCTGGAAGTCGGTGAGCCCGTTGGTGCCGCCGGTGGTGCCCTGCTGGCCGATCAGGAAGATCGCCATCGCGGCCGCGAGCGCCTGCGACAGGATCGCGAAGTAGGCGCCGCGCACCCGCCGGCGGAAGACGAGCGAGCCGAGCAGGAACGCCACCGCCATCGGCAGGAGCACGGCGGCGGGGATGGCGAAGTACGGGCTGGCGAACGGTCGCCACCACCACGGCAGCTCGTCCAGCTGCCCGTACAGCTCCATGAAGTCCGGCATGTTGCCCGGACCCGCGTCGGCGAGCTTGAGGTGCATCGCCATCGCGTAGCCGCCCAGCCCGAAGAACACGCCCTGGCCGAGGGTGAGCAGCCCGCCGCGCCCCCACGCCAGGCCGATGCCGATCGCGACCATCGCCAGGCACAGGTACTTGGCCAGCAGGCCGAGCCGGAAGTCGGAGAGCGCGAACGGGGCGACGGCGAACAGCAGCACCGCACCGGCGGCGAACCCCGCGCCCGCCCGTACGGACGCGCCCTTCGCAAGCAGGCGGTTCATGTCAGGCTCCGGGTGCGTAGGGTGAACAGCCCCTGGGGCCGCCACTGCAGGAACGCCACGATGGCGATGAACACGCCGACCTTCGCCACGCTCACCGTGGTCGAGTACTCCACTGTGGACTGCAGGACGCCGAGCACGAAGGCGACGATCACGGTGCCCTTGAGCTGGGCGATCCCGCCGACCACCACGACGAGGAACGCGTCGATGATGATGTTGGTGCCCATGGTCGGGCCGATCGGGCCGAGCAGGGTGAGCGCGACCCCGGCTACCCCGGCGAGGCCGGAGCCGATGAAGAAGGTCAGCCGGTCGACCCGGCCGGTCGGGATGCCGGAGACCGCGGCGAGGTCACGGTTCTGCACCACCGCGCGGATCCGCCGGCCCAGCGAGGTGTACCGCAGGACCAGCGTCACCCCCGCCACGGCGAGCAGCGCGAGGGCGAGGATGAACAGGCGGTTGTTCGCCAGGACCAGGTCGCCGACGATCTTGACGTTGCCGGTGAGCAGGTCGGGGGCGCGGGTCTGCACGTTGGGGGCGCCGAAGATGTCCCTGGCCGCCTGCTGCAGGATCAGCGAGACGCCCCAGGTGACCAGCAGCGTGTCCAGCGGGCGGGCGTAGAGCCGGCGGATGAGTAGGGTCTCCAGCACCACGCCCATCGCCCCCGCGACGAGGAACGCGACCGGCAGCGCCACGAGCAGCGAGAGGCCGGCGACGGTGATGACCTGCTGCAGCACGAACACGGTGTACGCGCCGGTCATGATGAACTCGCCGTGGGCCATGTTGATGACGTTCATCTGGCCGAAGGTGAGGGCCAGGCCGAGCGCGATGAGCAGCAGTACAGCACCGATGCTGACGCCGGTGAACAGTTGACTGACGATGACCATCGGAAACGTCCGTTCGGATGCGGGCGGGGGTGGGGGGGGGGGGGGGGGGGGGGGCCCCCCCCCCCGGCGGGGGGGGGCTAGCCCGGCGCCCCCCCGGGGCCCCTAGTTTTAGGGGGGGGGTGGA
>NZ_JBFANF010000052.1:0-88243 GCF_040674675.1 Dactylosporangium sp. NPDC049742
TCGCGGCGTTCGCCGGGGTGGCGGCCCAGGCGACGAACGTGGTGAGAGCCGCGGCCGCCGAGACGGCGACAGCGGTGGCGAGCAGACGGCTACGCGTGTTCATGGTGCGCGCGTTCCTCCTCATTTGGGCAGCGTGCGACGAACCGGTCGGCGTCCGGCTTTGACGGGTGTCGATGGCGCCAGTATTGGGCGACCTTCACGGCGGTGTCAAAGCTTTCGAAAAGCGCGTCGTCGACGGTGCCGGCTTCGCACGGGAACCGGTGACGGTCGCGGTGTACCTTTCCCGGCGCCATGGGGAAGCGGTGCTCAGCTGGGCGGCTCCGTCACCGCGTGCGGGCCGCGCACCGCCGGTTCGAGCAGCGACAATGTCCGCTGCCGCGCATCGAGAGCGACACGGATGCCGACCGGCATCGGCAGGTTCGGGCCGGCGTGTCCGAACTCGACGTTGCCGAGCACCGGGATGTCACGGTCGCCGAGCACGTCGAGGACGATCTCGGACAGCGTCGGGGACGCCTCGGGCGAGTCGAGTCCGGCGATCTCGCGCGGAACACCCACGACCATGCCGGCGATCCGATCGAGGATGCCGCCGTGCCGCATCACCTGCAGGTAGCTCCACACGTACGACGCCAGGCCGCCCATCTCCTCCCAGAACAACACGGCACCGTCGAACCGCTCGAGCGGCACCGCGAAGCGCGTCGCCTGCACCAGTGCGATGCGGTTGATCACCCCACCGATCAGCGTGCCTTCGACACGCCCGGCGCGCCAGCACTCCCACGACGAGCTCGCAGGTAACGGACCGATCGGCTCGGTGTCGGTCAGCAGCCTCGAGTACAGCGTCTCGAGCTCCGCCTGGCGCGTCGCCGGCACCGTCTGCCAGTTGCCGCCGAAGCCGGGCACGGCCATGTCGGCATGGAACCCGACCAGGCCCGTGCGCGCGTACAGCACCAGGTGCAGCAAGGAGATGTCGCTGTAGCCGAGGATCGGCTTCGGGTCGGCCCGGATCGCCTCGATGTCGATCAGGTCGAGGTAGCCGAACACCGTCTGGCCGCCGTCGCTCGCGATGATCGCACGCACCTCAGGATCCCGGAGAAGACCGTTGAGCTCCGCTGCGATCTCCGCCGGCGGCGCCGCGCTCCACCACCGGTGCCGCGCTGCTTCCAGCAGCGGGGCCCGGCGCACGCGGAACCCCATCCGCTCGAGCACGACCACCGCCTGCTCGACGTTGCGCTCGTACGCCGCGGGCAGCGGCCCGGACAGCGAGGCGATGACGACGAGGTCGCCGGATCTCAGCGCGCGAGGCCGGAGCAGCTGAGGCGATGCGGAGCCGGTCACCGACGCAGTATCCGCACCCGCACCACAACCCGCGACACGTTTCCAGCAGAAGCCGGCCGAGCGCCCGGCCCGCCGGGGTCTACCTGTACTGCAGCAAGTAACCGAACCGGCGCAACGGCCGCGGCCGCTCACGGTGTGGCGAGGGCGGACCGCGCGGCGGTGATCAGGATCTTCGACATCGGGGCAAACGCTATCCCGTCACGGGTGGGTGTTGGTGAGGACGGCGTCGAGGGGGTGGGGGACGCGGTCGAGGGCGACTGTCTCGACGAGCAGGCCGGCGTAGCGGAGCTTGCGACGGGAGCCGCTGGCGAAGAAGCGGCGCAGCTGCGCCTCGGGCGGGCGGTCGCGCCAGACCGGCTGGTGCTGCATGGTGCGGAACGGGCCGAGGTCGCCGTGCTCGTCCAGGAGGGTCTCGATCGCCGGTACGCCGATCGCGCGGATCAGCTCGTCCTCCAGATCGGCGACGCACACGTGGAACCCCAGCGCCGCCATCTCCGCGCGCGTCGCCGGGGTGCCGATACCCGCTCGGGCGAGGCCGCGGCGGAAGACGTGCTCCTCGCCGGCGTCGCACAGGCCCGCCAGTCGTACACCCTGCGGACCGAACGTCGCCAGGAACCTCGGGACCGCGTGCGCGCCGCCGGCCGGCAGCACCACGACCCGCTCGGCGTCGAGGTCCCGGCCCCGGCGCCTGGCCAGGGCCTCGAGGGCGATCTGGTCGCTGAGGCCCTCCACCAGCAGGATCACCGCGGCGCCCTCGACCTTCGCCAGCGCCCGGGCGGTCGCCACCACGCCGGCCTCAGGGCCGCTCAGCTCCGCGTCGTCCACCTGCTCGATGCAACGCCCGCGGGCGCGTTCCGCGCCACCGAATTTCCGGCGGCGCTCGGTCAGCCCGGCCAGCCGGGCAGGGTCGGCAGGATGCGCTCGGCGATCTGGGTGGCGCGGGCCTCGTCGCCCGGGTCGTGCGACTCGCGGATGATCGCGATCGAGGCGGTGCCGCCGGGGTCGGTGGGGTCCCAGGCGACGAGCAGCGACGCGCTCTTCAGCGGGATGTTCACGATCGGGACGGGGTCGAGGAGCCAGAGCGCCGGGCGGCCCAGCACGGTCCGCGGCTGCGCCTGCTCGAACAGTCCCTGGTAGTCGGCGACCCGCAGCCGGTCGTGCGCCACGTTCAGCCGCAGCGACGCGTACTGCAGCGACACGGTGCACTGGTGGGAGTCGCCGCCCGGGTCGTACGTGGTGCCGATGCCCTTGACCTTCGCCCCCGGCTCGAGGAGGTCCAGGAGCTCGCGGCGGTCGACGAACGGGCACAGCTCCTGCGACTTGCGCATCTCCGGGTCGGTCGAGTCGACCTTCGGCACCACGCCGGCGTCGGCGCGGGTGGGGTTCGGGTCCCAGCGGCCCGTCATGACGCCGCCCGCATAGACGGCGATCGCCACGGTGATGATGGCCGGCGGGATCCAGCCGATGAGGGCGCTGCGTCGCATGGCCGGTGAGCCTACTGGAGGGTAACCTTCAGCCGATCAGGCGGTTGATGATCTCATCCGGGTCGGCGTCCTCGGCCTCCGCCTGCACGTCGATCTCCCAGCTGCGGGCCTCGGCCCTCGCGCCGGGCGCCAGGAAGCGTGAACCGCCCGGCGTCAGCTCCATCATGACGCTGTCATCGCGCCAGTCGGCCGTCACCGTGACGACGCCGCGGTCGCCGTCCGCCATGCACGCCGCCATCCCGCGCAGCACCGTGCACGCCCACAGCAGCGTCGGCAGCCGGAAGTCGGCCCGCGACTCGAACTCGACGACGAGCGCGGCGGTGGCTTCGTCGTACCGCAGCAGCAAGCCATCCTGGACGAGGTCGAGCAGCACGTCGGCGTGGTCGCCGTCGAGCCACGAGTCGCACTCGGCGATCGCGGCGGGCAGCTCGTCCCGGTCCTCCTGCCCATCGGTGACGCCGGCCCACTCCGCCGGCGACCAGGCCGACGCCGGCTCGACCGGCGCGTTCAGGTACGCCCGCAGCCGGGAATGTTCGATCCTGACCGCCGCCGTCACGCAGACTGACTCTGACACGGCGACACTGTAGACCGTTAGGAGATCCCGGTTCGCAACCCCGCTGTCGAAGCCCTCGACGTGTTGGTCGGCCGATGGAAGCTGACGCTGACCGACGCCTGGTTCCTCGAGCCCGACTTCGACCTGACCTTGGACCGGCTGTAGCGTTCGACCGGCTGTAGCGTTTCATTGGCCGGCGTACGGGTCGGCCCAGTCGAACCGGTCGGCGGCATCGAGACGGGCCAGCTGGTCGGCGCTGAGCGTGAGCGCGACGCCGTCGAGCGCCGAGTCGAGCTGGTCGACCTTGCTGCCGCCCAGCATCGGCCGGAGCCCGTGGCTGAGCAGCCACGCCAGCACCACCTGACCGCGCGCGGCCCCGGTCTCGGCGGCCACCGCGTCCAGCACGGCGATTCTCGCGGTGTTGCCCGGGTGGTCGTACACATCGGGAATCGGCTTCATCGGGTTGTCATACGCACCGGACAACAGCGGCGTGTACGCCCACACGTCCATGCCGTGCTCCTTGGCGTAGTCCGCCTGCTCGTCGCTGAGCACCCCGAAACGGTGCACGACCCCCGGCGGCAGCGTGCCGGGCCGCGGCCGCAGGTAGGTCGCGTTGAGCTGCAGCGCGTCGAACGGCTTCCCGCCGGTCGCTTGTGCGTGCGCGCGACCGCGTTCCACCAGCCACGCCGGATGGTTGGAGACCCCGAACCGGTCCGCGGCCAGGCCCTGCAGCGCGTCGACGGTGTCCTCGATGCGCACCGACCGGTCCTCCTGGTGCAGCCACAACAGGTCGACCCGCTCCACGCCGAGCCGCTCCAGGCTCCCGTCGAACGCCTTGCGCACCGCGGCCGGCGACAGCCCCGCCCGCCGCTGCGGCCACGACCCGGGCTCGACCGGCTCGGCGCCGAGCTTCGTCGCGATCCGTACCGTCGTGCCGGGCCGCGCCTTCAACCACCGCCCGATGACCCGCTCACTGTCCCCGCCGTGCCCGCTCTCACTGGCCCAGAACGCGTAGCAGTCCGCCGTGTCGACCCACACCCCACCCCGCTCGACGAACCGGTCGAGCAGCGCGAACGAGGTCCGCTCGTCGATCGTCGTCCCGAACATCATAGCCCCGAGCACCAGCGGCACCTGCGTCACGTCGTCCATACCGCCGACCCTGACACCTGGAGCGCGCTCCAGGTCAAGCCTCGTGCGATCATGCCGCCGTGGGCTTCTTCGGTGGTTTCCTGTACGACGGCCAGTCCTGGACCGAGACCGACCGCTCCGCCGCGCGGGCGCTGACCGGCCCGTGGCTGCACGTCGACATCCACGACAGCGACTTCGCCGCGCTCACGTACCGCCCCGCGGGCCCGGGCACCGGCATCGCCTTCGTCGGCTACACGCCCGGCGTGTACTTCGGCATGCCCGACGCCGGCCCACCCACCGACGCTCCCCGCGAGGCCGCCGGACTGGCCGCCTGGTGGGCGGGTCTTCACCCGTCCGCCCCGGACGCCGACCGCGACACCATGGCCGGCACCCTGCTGCCGTACCTCGCCACCGACGAGCCCCAGGACGCCGACGACTCCCCGTTCGTCGAGGACAAGGTGGACGACTTCCTCACCGCCCTGGGCCTGCCCCCGTTCCGCGGCTGACTCCCGCGATGGCAACCCTGTGGGACGTGCTGACCGACCAGCAGCGCCTCGCCTGGCGTTCACTCCCCTCGAACGCGTGGGCCCGCTGGAGTTCGGCATGACGCATGAGCAGGCCACGGCGGCGCTACGAGGCGTGCTCGAAGTCGGCAGCTCACAGGGCTGGTGGAAGGGCACGCGCCAGGCGGAGTTCGGGTTCGAGAGGTTCATGGGCGCTGCGTTCAACGGGTCGGCCGTCACCGCCTACTACGACGAGACGATCGGTCTGGCGGCCGTCGCCGTCAACGCCCTCTTCGGTCCACAGGTGACGCTGGCCGGAATGCGGCTCGTGGGGCGGACGCCCTCGCAGCTGGAGGACGAGTTCGTCGCGCACGCCCAGGCTTGCGGCGCGCAGATCCGGTACTCGCAGTCCGCCGACCCGTGCTCGCCCCAGCTCGGCGTGGTACTCCGGGTGCAGCGGGCCGGAGATCTGGTCCTGAGCCGCCCTGTCCTGGTCGCGCCGGGGTGGACCGACCGGTGCTGGGACACGAGCGAGTGCCCCATCCCACGCGACGAGTGGACAAGGTTCGACTGGTGATTCCCGCCGCCCACACCTCCGCGTCCAGAGCGGGCCGGTAGCATGCCGCGGATGACGGACCAGCCGGCACCGCAGCACCTGCTGACCCTCGCCCGCGCCGGCGAACTCGAGCCGCTGCTCCACCTCTGCGACGGCGAAGGCGAGGGCGACGTCCTCGCGTACAAGTGGCTCACCATCGCTGCCGAGGCCGGCTACCCGAACGGCATTCAAGACGGCGAAGAACTCGTCGAACAGGCCCGCGGTTCGCTGACCCCGGCCCAGCGGGCCGTCTTCGCCACCGCCTACCCCGAGAAGGTCTGAGTCATGGGCGCGAAGACGGCGGCGCTCGCCTACAGCGACGGCGAGGTGGCGAAGGCGCTGCAAGGCGTGCGGACGGCCGATCCGGATGCGGCCGCCGCGCTGGTACGACGCCTGTGGCCGGACCTCAGCATCGAACCCGGCCCTGACGAGGAGCCGTGGACGTTGGCGGAGGCCATGTATCCGCCGGAGGGGACCGTGTGCGCGCTGGCGGTGCCCGGCCTCGACCTCGTCTGCGACCAGCGGATCGCGGTCGAACGGCCGTCGCTGCTCACCGAGCACCTGGTGGCCGCCGGTGCCGGCCGCCGCATGTACCTGCACGCGATGCACAGCGTCGTCGACTGGGTGGCGTTCGCGGTGTGGGATGACGGGCGGCTCGTGCGCTCCCTGAGCGTGGCACCCGACTTCGGCATCATCGAGGACATCGGCGACCGCCTGCCGTTCGAGGCGCCGTACTGGGCGGGCGCGTACCCGGTCGAGGACTATCCGCTGCCGTTCCACCCGCTCAACCTCGGCGAGCGGGCGCTGGTGGAGTTCTTCGGCTTCTACGCCGAGGGCCTCGAACCGGGCGAGGGCCCGGAGGCCACGGTCGACGAATGGGAGATCGAGGTGCCGGGCTTCCGGATCGTGCAGTAGCGTCGGCCGGCGTGGAGCCGGACTGGATGACAGACACGCGGGCGTCGTACGACACGGTCGCGGTCAGTTACGCGGAGATGCTGAAGGACGCGTTGGACGAGCAGCCCGTGGTGCGGCACGTGCTGGCGATGTTCGCGGAACTGGTGCTGAGCGCCGGAGGTGGCCCTGTTGTCGATGTCGGCTGCGGTACCGGCCGAGTCACCGCCCACCTGCGAACACTGGGCCTCGACGCGTCGGGTGTGGACCTGTCCCCGGGCATGGTCGAGGTCGCGCGGCGGGACCATCCTGGGATCAGGTTCGACGTGGGCTCGATGACGAGCCTCGACCTCGCCGACGGGTCGGTGCAGGGAGTCCTCGCCTTCTTCTCGATCATTCATGTGCCTGACGACGCGGTCCGGCAGGCGTTCAGCGAGTTCCGGCGCGTGCTGCGGGCCGGCGGGGTGGTGCTGGTCGGCTTCTACGTCGGCGACACCACGACACTCAAGACCGAGGGCTACGGCGGCCACCCGATGAAGGTGCACGTCCACCGCCGCCCGATCGAGCGAGTCGCCGCATGGCTGACCGAAGCGGGCCTCCACACCGACATCGAACTGCTGCACCACCTGAGCGACACCGTAACCGGCGGCATGCTCATCGCCCACACCTGACGGCGCACCGGTTGCGTCTGCGGCCGGCAGCGCTCAGCGGCGGCGGAAGAAGCTGCGCTTCGGCTGTACGAGGTTCTCGATGAGCGCGTGGATCGTGTCGAACGTCAGGACGGTCGGGTTCCGGTCGGCTGATTCGAGCAGGCCCAGGCAGCGCAGCACGAACTCGCGGTCGCCCCGCTGGTCGACGGTGAAGACGGGGCCGCCCGCGAACCCGTCGGGCAGCGTCCCCTGCCAGCGCACTACGCCGTCAGGGTCCCGGGCGATCCTGGACGTGGCGATCGCCAGCGGTCGCGCCTCGCCGGGCTCGCCCAGCTCCTGGGTGACGTGGCCCAGGGCGTACGCCCCGCGCGGCTGCGCATCGACGGCGCGGACGTGCTCGGCCTTGGCGACGGCGCCGTCGGTGATCTGCGTGGTCGACCAGGACCAGCCCTTCCTCGCCGCGTGTTCGTGGAGGAACGACGTGCTTGTCACCGCCACCCCGGCGCGCCGCGCCCACATCTGCTCGAAGTCGGGCACGGCAAGGTAGTCCGACGCGGCGCCGGTGGGCTCGACCAGCTCGGGCCGCAGCCGCACCTCGCCCACCTTGGTACGCGTCAACCGGTCGGCGGTCAGCCACCATTCACGGACCTGCTCACCGTCGGGCGTGGACGCCACCAGTTCGTTGTAGAAGAACGCCGTCCCCGGGCTCGTGCGCGACCCCACCGGGAGGGTGCTCGCGCTCCAGTGCTCCAGGACCAGGTCGGCGAGTGGATCATCCTCTGTCACGGCTGACATCCTGCCTGCCGCACGTCCGCGCCGGAACCCCGTGCACCGCGGCTGAAGGTCTGAAGCGGCGGCGCGGTCATGACGAGCGGAGTTGTTGTTCGATGCGGAGGAGCTTGTCGGCGTTGAAGTCGGTCTCGTAGCAGGTTGGTCCTGGGTCGGTGAAGAGCTCCGGGTACACGACGATCCGCCGCTCGCCGTTGAGGTTGGCCTCGATCGTGCCGATGACGAGGATCGCGCCGGGTGGGATGCGGTTGGGCTGGATGACGACGCTGTGCAGGGCTTCGGGGTGGGTGCGGCGGTACTCGAAGCTCTGCAACGCCGTGGCCAGCGTCGACCAGGTGCGGTCGTCGCGGGTGCCGCGCTGGTCGGTCGGGCATTCGCCGGGCTTGTGGCCGGGCAGGACGACGGCGTGGATGCCGGCCTTCCGCAGTGCCTCGGTGGCGCCGGCCGGGTCGCTGGTGTCGTTGATCGTGAACGTCACCGAGCCGTCACCGTTCGGGGTCAGCGCGTACGCGGGCTTCGCGGCGGGCTGGGCGACGACGAGCGCCACGGCGGTCGCGGCGACGGCGGCGGTGGCGACGCCGGTCAGGACCAGAGCCCGGCGCGGGCGCGGCGCGGCTGCGGGCAGGTCGAGAAAGGCGGTCATGACCTGCTCCTTCCGGGCGAGGAGCCGGTCGGTGGGGAAGGCGGGCGGTTCGGGCCTCATCGGAGTCCTCCAGAGATGTCAACAGGTTCGTGTCCGCGGGCGCCGTCCTCACCGATCTCGCGGCGCAGGCGGGCGCGGGCCCGCGACAGCCGGGAGTGGACGGTCCCGACGGGGATGCCCAGCGCCGTGGCCGCGTCCGGCGGGCTGAGCCCCATCCACGCGCACAGCTGCAACACCGCCAGCTCGCGTTCGGGCAGCCGAGCACAGGCCTGCCGTACGGCGGCCATGCGGCGCTCCGCGTCGATCCGGGCGGCGACGTCCTCGACGTGGTCGGGGCTGTCGCGCAGCGGGGGCAGCCGGGCCAGCGCGGCCCGCCGCCGCCGGTTGGAGCGCCACTGGTTGCGCACCAGGTTGTGCGCCACGCCGAGCAGCCACGGCAGCAGGCTGGCCTTGGTGAGCTCGGTCCGGCCGCGCGCCGCCCACACCTCGAGGAAGACCGCGGCGCTCAGGTCCTCGGCGAGCGCGGCGTCCCCGGTCCGCCAGAAGCAGAAGGTGTACACCTGCCGCGCGTGCCGCGTGTACAGGTCACCGAACGCGGCGGCGTCGCCGGCCCGCGCCCGGTCCCACAACAGTCGGTCGTCGTCATCCATCACCAACGTCGTGTCCGCCGCCGCCCTCCGCGTCCCGTTCCGGGATCACGGTCGCATAAACGCCGGGCGGCTGCGGTGTCACAGGGCGGCGGGCTGTCTCGTCCCAGTGAGGAGTACAGAGGAAAGCGGACGAGGAGGACGGTGTCATGCGAGTGTTCGTGGCAGGCGGGACCGGGGTCATGGGGCGGCGGCTGGTGCCGCTGCTGGTGGCGCGCGGGCATCAGGTGACCGCGACGACCACGACTGTGGCGAAGATCGGGCTGTTGGAAGGGCTCGGCGCGAAGGGGGTCGTGATGGACGGGCTCGACGCGGCGGCCGTCGGCGAGGCGGTGGCGGCGGCCGCGCCGGACGCGATCGTGCACCAGATGACCGCGCTGTCGCCCGGGCACTCCGGCAAGCCCAACCCGCGGCGGCCCGACCGGTTCTTCGCGCTCACCAACCGGCTGCGCAGCGAGGGCATCGACCATCTGCTCGCTGCGGCCGAGGCAGTCGGCGGCGCGCACATCGTGGCGCAGGGGCACGCGAGCATGAACGGCGGGCGCGACGGCGGCTGGGTGAAGACCGAGGACGACCCCCTCGTGGTCGTGGAGGGGACCAAGGCGATCAACCACCTCGAGTCGGCGGTCGTCGCGGCCGGCGGCGCGGTCCTGCGCTACGGCGGCTTCTACGGCGCAGGCTCCCACGACGACCAGGTCAACCTGGTCCGCAAGCGGCTCGTGCCGATCGTCGGGCGCGGCACCGGCCACTTCTCGTGGGTGCACGTCGACGACGCCGCGGCCGCCACCGTCCTCGCCGTCGAGCGGCGGGCGCACGGGATCTTCAACATCGTCGACGACGAGCCGGCCCCGGTCGCGGTGTGGCTGCCGTACCTGGCGGAGTGCGTCGGGGCCAAGCCGCCGCGGCGGGTACCGGTGTGGCTGGCGAAGCTCGTCGCCGGGGACATGGCCGTCGGCGCGCTCGTCGAGGGCCGCGGCTTCTCCAACGCCAAGGCGAAGCGGGAGCTCGGCTGGAAGCTGCGGTACCCGTCGTGGCGGCAGGGCTTCAAGGAGGCGGTGGCATGACGAAGGTGGCGGAGTTCGAGGAGCTGCGGCCGCTGCTGTTCTCGATCGCGTACCGGATCCTCGGCAGCGTCGCCGAGGCCGAGGACGCGGTCCAGGAGACCTGGCTGCGCTACGAGCAGACGGGCACCCGGCCCGCGTCGGCGAAGGCGTTCCTGTCGGCGGTGGTCACGCGGATCTCGATCGACGTGCTGCGCTCTGCGAGGGTGCGGCGGGAGGCGTACGTGGGGGAGTGGTTCCCCGAGCCGCTGCTCGCCGACCCGTACGACGACCCGGAACGCGCCGCCGAGCTCGCCGACTCCGTGTCGATGGCGGCGTTGCTGCTGCTGGAGCGCCTGACGCCGCTGGAACGGGCGGTGTTCGTGCTGCGGGAGGTGTTCGGGTTCGGCTTCGGTGAGGTGGCCGCCGCCGTCGGCCGGTCGGAGGCGGCGTGCCGGCAGCTCACCGTGCGGGCCCGCCGCCACATGGACGTCGGACGGCCCCGGTTCGAGGCCGACCGCCGCGAACGCGACGAGCTCGCCGCCCGGTTCTTCGACGCCCTCCACGACGGCGACGTCGACGCGCTGCGCGAGCTGCTCTCCGCCGACGTGCAGATGGTCGGCGACGGCGGCGGCAAGGCACCGGCCCTGGCCAACACGATCTTCGGCGCCGACAAGGTGGCGCGGCTGCTCGCCGCGTACTTCCCGGCGGTGTTCCGCGCCGACCTGGGCGTCGAGCAGTGCGAGATCAACGGGCAGCCCGGCGCCGTGTTCCGGGACCGGAACGGCAACGTCGCCGGCACGGTGTCGCTGGACGTGCTCGACGGCCGGATCCAGACGATCCGCTCGGTGGTCAACCCCGACAAGCTCACGCACCTGGGCCCGGTCGCGGACGTCTGGGCGCTTGCCCGCGAGGTGAAGCGGGCCCGGGCGGCTGGGGTGGAGCAGGCGCTCGACGAGGGCCGTTAGCCCAGTGCGCGCAGGACCATGTCGACCAGGGCGTCGACGTCGGTGGTGGTCATCGGCTCGCCGGTCATGCCCATGCGGTGCAGCAGGGTGCCGACGACGACGTCGATGAAGAACAGGACGCGGTGCTCCGGCTCGTCGAGGGCGTCCTGGAGCACCAGCCGGTACGGGTCCTGCAGGTGGGTGGACAGCACCTGCCGGAGCGCGGGGTCGTTGACGGCGTCGGTGAACACGCCCGCGAACGCGGCGCCGACGCCCGGCTCGCCGATCTTCGCCGCGATCCAGCGGATGGCGTTGGCGAGGACGGCGGACCGGTCGGCGCCGGTCAGCGGCACCGGGCCGAACGCGTCGACCAGGCAGGCGGTGATCAGCGCGCCCTTGGACGGCCAGCGGCGGTAGACGGTGGTCTTCGCGATGCCCGCCGCGGCGGCGATCCGGTCGACGGTCGCGTGCGCGTAGCCCAGCTCGTGGACCGTGCGCAGGGTCGCGGCGAAGACGGCGGCGTCGACGCCGGTGCGGGGGCGGCCGGGCGGTCTGGTGGAAGCGGGCATGGCCAAACCATACCCAGTTGTGCTACTCCTAGTATCGATACTTCGAGTAGCGTAATTGAGGGGGCGTGCCATGAGAGCACCGCTGGGCATCCGGGTGTTGCAGACGCTGCGCAAGGAGCCGGACTGGCTGGCGATGCCGGCCGAGGACCTGGACGCGTTCCGGACCGCGGAGAACCGGCGCCGGTCCGCGCCGCTGATCCGGGTCGTCACCGGCTTCCCCGCCCGCGGCGTGACGATCCACTGGCACCAGTTGCCGCTGCCCGGCAGGTCGCTGCGGATTCGCGTGTACCGGCCGGCGACCGACGACGCCGAGCGTGCGCTGCCGCTCGTGCTCCACGTGCACGGCGGCGGGTTCGTCGGCACCGCCGTCCAGAGCGACTGGATCAACAGCCACCTCGCCGCGCGGCTGCCCGCGGTCGTCGTGTCGGTCGAGCACCGCCTCGCCGCCGCCGGGGTGCCGTTCGAGGCCGCCGTCGACGACGGCTGGGACGCGCTGCGCCACGTCCTGGACCACCCGGCCGCGCTCGGCGTCGACCCCGCCCGCGCCGCCGTCTTCGGCGAGAGCGCCGGCGGGCTCGTGGCCGCCCTCGCCGCGATCCGCGCCCGCGACGCCGGCCTCGCCCTGCGGGCGCAGGTCCTGGTCAACCCGTGCGTCGACCTCACCGAGACCGCCCTGGACTACCCGTCGATGACCGAGCACGCGGACAGCCCCACGCTGACCGTGCCGCAGCTGCGGCTGTTCCGCCGGCTCGCCGTGCCCGAGGGCGCCGACGCCAGGGCCGTGTCGCCGCTGTACGCCGGAAGCCTCGCCGGCCTGCCCCCGGCACTCGTGGTCGTGCCGACCCTGGATCCCGTGGCGGACCAGGGCCGCGCGTACACCCGCCGCCTCCGCGAACAGGGCACCCCGGCGCAGCTCACCGAGCACGCCGGCGCCCCGCACGCGTTCCTCAGCATGCCGGGCGTCGTCCCGCACGCCAGGGCCGCCCGCGCCGAGATCACCGGCTTCCTCCACGGCCGCCTGACCTGACCGCCGTGCAGGAAGCCGGGCCTCACCTCACCACTTCTGGAACATCTGCTTCGTGTTGTTGGGCGCGTTGTTGGCCAGGACGAACCCGACACCGTTCGCATCCGCCCCGGTCTCGACCGCGAGCGACAGCCCGGAGAGGTCGTTGGTGATGCGCCAGATCTGCAGCCCGTTGTCGCGGGTCAGGACCCACCTCTGGCTCGTCGTCGAGTCGCACGGGTTCTGCACCACCGGCGTCCCGGCCGTCGTCGCGAGACCACCCTGCGTGTCGAGGCACTGGTTGCTGTACCGGTTCTGGATGGTGTACCTGTCGCTGCCGAGCGGCGTGAACATCCATCGCCCGTTGTAGGCCATGTCGTCGTACACCGCCGTCACGACCTGCTCGTCGTTCCTGGTGTACGGCGCCGGCACGGCGGCCACCCTGCCGGTGGCGAAACTGCTGAGGCGCTCCCAGTCCCCGTCCGCCGCGTGGGCCGGTGCCGATACCGCCACCACGCCACCGGCGGCGAGGGTCACGGCGTACACCAGTCGCATGCGCTTGCTGACGATCGTCATCGCTGACTTCCTTCCGTCATGCCCGCCTGCGGTGGCGGGTCATGACGGCCACTGTCGGCCGCCGACCTTCGCCGAACCTTCGGCAATCCTTCCGCCGACCCTTGCCCGGCCCGGCGGGATGGCATCATGCGGTGGTGGAGATCGAGGTGGTGCTCGGGGACATCGTCGAGGAGCAGGTGGACGCGATCGTGACCGCGGCCAACGAGTCGCTGCTCGGCGGAGGCGGCGTCGACTGGGCCGTGCACCAGGCAGCGGGGCCGCGGCTGGCGGAGGCGGGCGCGGCGATCGCCCCGTGCGACCCGGGCGACGCGAAGGCCACGCCGGCGTTCGCGCTCGACCCGCCCGTGCGGCACGTCATCCACACCGTCGGTCCGGTCTGGGACGGCGGCGCGTACGACGAGCCCGCCATCCTCGCCTCCTGCTACCGCCGCTGCCTGGCGGTCGCCGACGAGCTCGGGGTCCGCAGTCTCGCCTTCCCCGCCATCGCCACCGGCGTCTACGGCTTCCCGCCCGCCGCCGCGGCCAGGATCGCGGTCGACACGCTGCGCACCACCCGCACGTCGGTCGAGCGCGTGCGCCTGGTCGCGTTCGACGAGGAGGCCAGAGACCTCCTGACCGCCGCCCTCGCCCGGGAGCCGTCGTGACGATCGAGGTGCCCGCGTGGGCGGGGGAGGTCGCCCGCGGGCTGGCGCGGCCGCTGGTGTTCGCGACCGTCAGTGGGGCGCACCTGTACGGGTTCGCGTCCGTCGACTCCGATCTCGACCTGCGCGGCGCGCACCTGCTCGCCGCGGAGGAGGTCGTCGGGCTGCGGACCGGGCCGCAGACGCTGCAGCACGCCGGGGTCCGCGACGGCGTGGAGCTGGACGTCGTCAGCCACGACCTGCTGAAGGTCGCGAAGATGCTCACCAGCCGCAACGGTTACGTCCTGGAGCAGCTGCTGTCGCCGCTCGTGGTCGTGACGACCCCGGTGCACGCCGCGCTCAAGGCACTCGCGCCGGGCCTGGTCACCCGGCACCACGCGCACCACTACCTCGGCTTCGCCGCCACCCAGGAGCGGCTGCACGCGAGGACCGGTGAGCTCAAGCCCGCGCTGTACACGCTGCGGGTGCTGCTGACCGGCATCCACCTCATGCGCACCGGCGAGGTCGAGGCGGACCTGGGCGTGCTCGGCGCCGATCTGCCCTACGTGCCGGACCTGATCGCCGCGAAGCGCGAGGCCGAGCACGGGCCGCTGCCCGACGGTGCCGCCGCGCACCTGGCCGCGGACGTCCCGCGCCTGCGCGCCGAGCTGGAGGCCGCCCGCGACGCCTCACACCTGCCGGACCGCCCGGACCCGGCGGCGGTCGACGCGCTGCACGACCTGGTGGTGCGGACCCGGCTTCAGCCGAACCAGGTCATCGCCTGACCGTGCGCCCTGGTCCACGCGAGGGGCCGCCCGTCGAGGGCCAGCACGTTGTGCAGCGTGTCGTCCGGTTCGTCCGGGATCCGCCCGTACGGCAGGACGTCCGCGCCCTCCACGGCGATCCAGTGGCCGGGCAGCCGCCGTACCACATCCGCGAACGCCAACCGGCGGGCCGACGGCACCTGGTAGAGCACGGAGGTGTGGAAGACGACGAGGGTCGCGCCGGCGGGCGCCTGCGCAGCCAGGCCCGGCAGGTCGTCAACGAGGTCACCGCGGCGCAGCAGGGGCGGGTCGGCGGCGGCG
Organism: Dactylosporangium sp. NPDC049742; assembly: GCF_040674675.1. Taxonomy (NCBI): domain Bacteria; kingdom Bacillati; phylum Actinomycetota; class Actinomycetes; order Micromonosporales; family Micromonosporaceae; genus Dactylosporangium; species Dactylosporangium sp. NPDC049742. The sequence continues at coordinate 15,056 of NZ_JBFANF010000052.1, forward strand.
ACGGCGGCCGCGGCGCGCAACCGGTCGCGGCGGTGCTGGTGCTCCGGCCAGATCAGCGCCTCCAGCCAGGCGACGTCGGCCGGGTCCGTGACGTCGAGCGGGTTCAGGTCGATGCCGGCCCGCCACGCCACCTCCGGCAGCCGCTCCGGCGGTGCCGTGCCGGTGAGCGCGCAGTCGAGCACCGGACCGCCCTCGCCGATGACGTCGCCGCCGTTGTACCGGTAGCGGTACCGGTCCGGGTAGAGCCCCAGACCCGCCGACGCTCCCACCTCGAGCAGCGCCAGCGGCTGCGGCAGCGTGGCCAGGACCGGCAGCAGCAGCGCGCACCGCCCGGCCTCGTTCGTCTGCGTGGCCCGCCGCCGCAGCTCGGTCTCCACCGCGGCCCAGTTCGCGACCGTGAAGTCGTGGAACGCACCCGGATCGTCCACCGGCCCGCCGAGCAGCCGCACCACGCCGAGCAGCAGGTTCGGCTGCCGCTTCGGCTCCGGCACCGTCTCCAGCAGCGCCACGACCTCGGCGTCCCGCGCGATGGCGTGGCACAGCCGCTCGTACACCGGCGAAACACCCCGCGCTTCCCTCGCCGCGAAGTCGGTGAACCTCGATGCCGTTCGCACAGCGCGATCATCGCACGAACCTGTGGCAACATCGGGGTCGTGGATGACGTGTCGCGGGGACCTGTGCTGGTGATCGGGCTCGACCCCGAACGGATCCCGGGCTGGGACCCCGAGCCCGTCGTGGCGGCGATCGCCCGCGGCCAGGCCCGCTTCGCCGAGCTCGGCATCGAGGCCGACCTGTGCCTCCTCGCCCCCGACGAGGACCCCGCCACCGCGATGACCGAGGCCCTGACCGCCAAGCCCTACACCTGCGTCGTGGTCGGCGGCGGCATCCGCAAGCACGAGCCCCTCCTGCTCCTCTTCGAACAGGCCGTCAACCTGGTCCGCCGGCACGCCCCGGCGGCGGCGATCGCCTTCAACAGCACCCCCGACGACACCGCCGAAGCCGCCCTCCGCTGGCTTCGGTGACCACCTGCTGGTTCCGCCCGCTCGGCGATCCGGGCGAGCATCGCGAGGTGCACCCGGACGACGACCTCGCGGCCGTCTACTACTCCCCGGAGGCAGGCCCGGAGTCGGCCTTCCGCTGCGACACCGCCCCGGCCGCGGTGATCGTGTTCCTCGTCGGCGACGCCCACTGCCTGGTCATGCGAGACACAGGCCAACGGCTTCTCGCCAGAGTCGGCCGAGAACGCCGCCCTCGGCGCGGACCAGTTCGACCTGCCCGACCTCGCCGTCGTCATCCGCGAGATTCACGCCGACGAGTACCTCGGCTGGCAGCTCTACGCGAAGTACAACGCCTGCTCAGGCCCGTTCGGCGACGACGCCGGGCTGATCCGGGCCGCGGTGGCGCGCCGGTTCGACACCTTCCCGGGCGAGTTCGGCGCTGACGACCGCATGCCCCAGCCGTAGGCTGCTGGCGTGGTCGATCTCCCGCCGTGCGACGACGTGTGCGGTGCGCTGGAGGAGCACGTCCGGCGGTTCTTCAGCCCGCGTCGGGTTGAGGTGCTGACGTGGGACGTGGGGCCGATCCGGGCCGTGAACCCGCACTTCCGGGTGCTGCGGGTCGCGCCCGCCGGGCCGGGCGGGCTGTGGGAGTACGTGTCGACGGGCGGCTGGGCGGCCACCGCCGAGCGTGACGACGGTCTGGAGTTCGTCCTCAGTACGCCGGTCGCGACGCCGTGGGCGGTCGAGTTGCTCGCGATGATGGTGTACTACCACCGCGGTGGCCAGCTCGGCCTGGGCCACACGGTCCCGATCGGGGAGCCGTGGCTGCCCGGGTCCCGCTGCGACCACCTGCTGGTCTCCCTGCCGTACCCGTTCGGGCCGGAGCTGGAGCTGTGCGACGTCGGCGAACGCCACGTCGAGTTCCTGTGGCTGCTGCCCATCACCAAGGCGGAGCGCGACTTCAAGGTCGCGCACGGTCAGGAGGAGCTCGAACAGCGCTTCGAGGCGGCGGGCCTCGAGTACTGGGACGTGGACCGCGGCTCGGTCGTCTGATCCGGCAACGCCGCGGACCGGTCCGCTCCTGGCCGGCGCGTCACCGGCCAGGAGCGGGGTCCGTCACCGATCGTCGCGCAGCCAGCGCCAGGCGACCACGCCGACCCAGAACTCGAACGCGAGGGTGCTCACCGCGAGCAGCGGGAACATCGCGCCCGCCACCAGGGTCGCGCTGCCCGCGAGGCTGAGCACGACGATGACGACGCCCGCGCGGACCAGCCACGGGTTCCTGCCGCCGGCCCGCAGCGCGAGCGCGATGGACCCCACGAAGAACACCCGGGCGAACACCGAGAACGCCAGCCCGAACGGCGCGACCGAGTCCCACCCCGCGAGGATCCGCAGGTCCGCCCCGGCGGAGGCGGTCTCGAGGGCCACGTCGTGCAGCATCCCGCCCAGCGGCCAGATCAGCGCCAGCAGCGCGCCGGCCGCGACCGCGACGGTGGCGAGGGCCCCGCTGCCGTCGGCCCGCCGCAGCTGCACGTACACCGCCCCGAGGAACCCGAGCAGCAGCGTGCCCGCGGCCATGAAGGCGAAGTTGCCGATGCGGTACAGCTGCGCGGCGTCGAGGACGTTCTGCCCGCGCTCGATCGCGGGGTCGGTCGGCGAGCCGGCGTGCGGGAGGACGAACACCGTCATCGCCACCATCACGAGCAACTGGCAGACGGTGAAGGCGATCCCGAAGCGGGCGCTGGCGCGGGTCATGTCGGAGGCGGCCGGCGCCTGGAGGCGGCCGGTTTCGGTCAAGGTCATGGCGATTCCTCAGAGTTCGGTGGAGGTCCGCGAGCTGCGGATGCCGCCACGGTACGAACGGCGCCGACCGACCCGCATCGACCCACGGGCTGCTCCGACGATCAGCCCGTGGGATGAGGCCCGTGCCGCTGGCCATGGCTTACGCTCGCGGCGTGAACCCCAGGCTGGACCGGCTGCACGTGACCCGGCTGGACGTCGTCCTGACCGCCGTGCTGACGGTCGCCGGGCTCGTCCAGGCGCTGGCGATGCCGTTCGCCGCGCCGGGGATCGGCGAGCTGTTCGTCGTCGGGTCGACGCTGCCGCTCGCGTGGCGCCGCCGGCACCCGGTCGAGGCGGCCGCGGTGTCCAGCGCGTTCTGGCTCATCACGATGGACGGGTTCCCGCTGCTGGGCTTCGTCACGGTGCTGCTGCAGTTCTACGCCCTCGGCGCCTACGGCGCGCCCCGCGCGGCGGTGTGGGCGGTGTCCGTGTGGGCGTGCGTGACGGGCGTCGTCGGCACGCTGCTCGGCCCGGAGGTGCCGACGGCGGCGATCGGCTCGGTCCTCGTCGTCGTCGCGCCGGTCCTCGCCGGGCGCGTCGTGCGCCGGCAGCGCCAGCAGCACCAGGCGCTGCTGGACCTGGCCCGCGAGCTGGAGGCGGAGAAGCGCAAGGTGCAGGAGGCCGCGGTCAGCGAGGAGCGGGCCCGGGTCGCCCGCGAGCTGCACGACGTCCTCGGCCACGAGCTGACGCTGATCGCCGTGCAGGCCGAGGCGGCGTCTGCGGCGCTGCGGCTCGCCCCCGACCGGGCCGCCGCGCCCGTCGAGGCGATCCGCGAGACCGCGCACCGGACGCTGCGGGAGATCCGTGCCGCGTTGGACGTCGTGGCGCCGCCGACCGACCCCACCGACGCGACCCCGGCCGGCCTCACCGACCTCGCCCGCCGGGCCCGGGACGCGGGGATCGCGAACTCGCTCACCGTCACCGGCACGCCGTGGGCCGGCCACACGTCGGTGTGGCTCGCGGTCCACCGGATCGTCCGCGAGTGCCTGACCAACGCCGGCCGGCACGCCCCCGGCACGCCCGTGACGGTCGACGTGCACTGGACCCAGGACACGGTCACGGTCACCGCGGCGAACGACGCCGGCGCCGGCGCGCAGGCACGGGCCGTCGATGACAGCCGGACCGGCGACCGGGAGGGCCGCGGCCTCGCCGGCATGCGGCACCGGGCCGAGCTGCTCGGCGGCACGTTCGCGGCGACCAAGGGCGGCGGACGCTTCGAGGTACACGTGACGCTGCCGCAATCAGGAGTGGCCGCATGACCAGCGTCGTCATCGCCGACGACCAGGTGCTGGTGCGGCACGGGCTGCGGCTCATCCTGGAGCTGGCCGGGTTCGAGGTGGTCGCGGAGGCGGCCGACGGAGCTGAGGCGGTCGCCGCGGTGGCCGCGCACGGCCCGGACGTGGTGCTCATGGACCTGCGGATGCCGGTGATGGACGGCGTCGAGGCGACCCGGCGGATCGTCGAGGACACCGCGGGACGCACCCGGGTGCTGGCGCTGACCACGTTCGACACCGACCAGCACGTCCTCGACGCCCTACGGGCCGGCGCGGCCGGCTTCCTGCTCAAGGACGTCACGTCCGACGGCCTGAGCGACGCGATCCGCCACGCCGTGGCCGGCGAGCCCGTCCTCGCGCCGAGTGTCCTGACCCGCGTCCTGGACCACTTCGCCGCCCGGCCCCCGGCGCAGCAGCCGCCGTCGTCGCCGCCACCCGGCCTGCGCGAGCTGAGCGACCGCGAGCTGGAGGTCCTCGGCCGCATCGGCGCCGGCCTGTCCAACACGGAGATCGCCGCCGACCTCGTCATCAGCATGGCGACGGTGAAGACCCACGTCCGCCACATCCTCGCCAAGCTCGACGTCCGAGACCGCGCACAGGCCATCGTCGTCGCCCACGACGCCGGCCTTCGCCACGACCCGACCCGCGCCACCCGCGGCGCGTGACACAGACGCGACGGACACGAGGAGCTCGTCAAGCCGAGCCACTTGAGGCGACACCAGGGCGTGGGCAGGGGGACGTTACCGGTGGCGGGATCTCCAGTAGCCGCCGAGGGCGTCGGTGAGTTTGTGGTTCTGGACTGGTTCGTCTTCGTCGGATGTGGTTGGCCAGACCTGGATCAGGTGGTGTTCGATCGGTGTCTCCGGAGTCAGGTCGTATGCGGCGTCGCGGCCTCTGGCGTGCAGCCTGATCCGGTAGCCGCCTGGTCCTTGCCAGGACAGCAGCGGGTAGGAGGTCGTCCGGTCGACGGTTTCGACGATGCGCAGGATGCCTTCGTGCGCCCAGAGGGTGAAGTCGACGACCTCATCCCAGTCGTCGGTCACGAGCGGCGGCGCCGCTTCGTGCAGCTCCAGCGTGAGGCCGACTGGACCGGTTCCCGTGCCGGTGATGACCGCTGCGGCGCCGGGGAACAGATCGACCATGCCGTTGGAGTAGTCAGGGTGCTCCGGGGAGGGGACGTCCTCGGCGATCCAGTAGCGGCTGTCACTGGTGTGCACAGGGCTGCTGGTCACCATCGCCGGTCGGGTCATGCCGCTACCTCCTAAGAGTTCCTAACAAAGTCGTACGACGTGGCGGTACGTGATGATGCAGGTGGCGAGGCCGAGGAACGCTTCGTGCATGTCGTCGCGGCGTTCCCAGCGGATGCGGAGTCGTTTCATGCCGTGGTACCAGGCGATCGTCCGCTCGATCACCCACCTGTACACGCCCAGCCCGGAGCCGTGGGGTGTGCCGCGGCGGGCGATGCGCGGGCGGACGCCCTTGGCACGCACGGCCTTGCGGTACTTGTCGTGGTCGTAGGCGCGGTCGGCGAACACCTCGTCCGGCCGCTGCCGGGGCCGTCCGCGGCGGCCCCGGACCGGTGGGACCTTGTCGATCAGCGGAAGCAGTTCGGTGACGTCATTGCGGTTGCCGCCGGTCAGTGACACGGCCAGGGGGATACCGGCGCCCTCGGTCAGGACGTGGTGCTTCGAGCCCGCTCGGGCGCAGTCGACCGGGCTCGGCCGCTTTGGGCCACGGCGTGCCGCCCGCACGTGCGAGGAGTCGATGACCGCCCTGGACCAGTCCAGCTTCCCCGCACCGTGCAGCTCGGCGAGGAGCAGTTCGTGCAGCCGCTGCCACACCCCGGCGCAGTTCCACTCCTCCAGGCGCCGCCAGCAGGTCATCCCGGACCCGAACCCCAGTTCCTGGGGCAGGAACTCCCACTGGATCCCGGTGTGCAGCACGAACAGGATGCCAGACAACACCTGCCGGTCCGGCACCCGCGGCCGGCCCGGACGCCGTGGGTCACGCTTGGGCTTGGGCAGCAACGGCTCGATACGCTGCCACAGCCCGTCCGGCACGATCCACGGCGGCTGCTCACCACGCCTCACGGCCGAAGATGTTAGATCATCCTCCACAAAGGACGGAAGACCCTCACCCAAATTTGTTAGGACCTATAAGTCCGCTCTTGCCAAGCTTGCCGCCGCCTTGATCGCGTTTACGCTCATGCCGCCGACCGTGCGCGCTGGCCAACTGGACGGCCATCACGGTCCGTAGGCTCGCTTGTCGTCTGCCGCATCTCCTGGACGCTCGCACATGCCGATGGGCGCGCATCGGATCTTCGCCGGTCCGCATCGGGACGGCGAGGAACGCGAATGCTGCTGCCGGCCGGCGCATGCGGTCGGCAGCAGCGGTGCACGCATGGATGCAATGGTCAGGCGGTCGGAGCCTGCTGCAGTGCTTCCGCGAGCGCCTCGGCGTTCTTCTTGTCCACCCGCGGGAAGCTGAGCGCCACACCATCGCCCGGAGTGCCGAACGACAGGCGCAGCAAGCTCACGATTCCCATCTTGACCTCGACCAGCGAGAGCTGTGCCCGGGGCACCTCGCCGAGGACGTTCTTGCCGGGGCCACCCAGGAACGTCTGCGACAGGAAGATCAGTCGGTGGTTGGTGAGGACGACGAACTGCTTGCCGGTCGAAGCCAACGCCGCGCCCAGCAACCCTCCGCCCTCCACGACCACCGCCTGGCTGACGACAGTCCCGAGGCGGCCGGCCGAAAACTTCCCGACCATGGCCCGCGTCGCCACGAGCGGCTGCTCACCGGGCTGCAGGATCGGCGCCACCTGCTCGAACGCCCGGGTCTGAAGCTTCTGTTGCATTGCATCTCCGTTTCCACGCAGCGGGCGGCTGCGATCGCGCCGATGCTAGTGACTCGGAGGCCGATGAAGATCAGACGATCGGTTTGACGTTGCATCTCAAGAACGGCCGCGCCGGTCCGCAGATCGCACGGCAGCTGTGGCCTGCCGCCGGCATTCGTGGCACTCTCTGCGGTCAAACATGATCAAGATCGGCGCGGCGGGTTCATGGAGGAAGCCCCTCACGTCCCGTTTCACTCGCAGACGCAGAGTTGGAGCGGCGAATCTACGCCAAATGGCCGACGTGTCCAGTCGCCGAAGCGCTCGGTGAGCCGAAGGCCGCCGAGCGAGATGAGCAGTGGCAACTCCTGCGGGAAGATGCTCCTGATGTGGAGCGGTGCGACCACGAAGTCCGGCTCGGAGTCGGTCGAGAGGTACCACGTCCCGCGGGTGACTTGCGCGGGCGCATCGTAGATCTCGGAGACATCCACGCCGACGTTGCCGCGGTCAGGATCCATGAACGACAACGACTCCCGGGTCCGCCGTACGCCGTCGGCTCCGGCCAGGAGGCGCACGTTCGGGTTGAACACGTCGAAGACGAACCGTCCTCCGGGCGCGAGGTGTCTTCGGACCGACCGGAAGCAGCTCACCAGATCGTCAGCCTCATGAAGATGCAGCAGGGAATTGGCCGTGATGAACACGAAGTCGAAGGTGCGCTCCAGATCGAAGGCCCGCATGTCGCCCTGCATCCATTCCACCGCGACACCACGCTCGTCCGCCTTACGCCGCGCCTCAGCCAGCATGTCCGACGAAAAATCCAGGCCGACGCACGACCGCCCGTCGGACGCGATGGGGATCAGCTTGTGCCCCGTGCCGCACCCGAGCTCCAATACGCTTCCGCCTTGCCGATCTGCTTCGGCCCGGTAGAAGTCGACCGCGGTTCCGCCGCCCGGGAACATCAGGTCGTACAGCCTCGCGTGCGAGTAGAACGCTTCGCTCATCAAGCACCCTCATTTTCCGACGCCGCCCCTACCCACACAACCACGGCTGTGGGCTCATCCTGGCCGACACCACTGACTTCGCACTTCAGCCACATCGACATGCCCGGTTTCCGGGCGCTGGAGCGGGGGCAGGTGGTCCGCCTCGACTGGGAGTCACCCGGCCAGGACGGCTTCGACTACCGGGCCGTCCGCGTCGTCCCGTGACCGCGCGGCGGGTGCTACGCGGTGGCGAGGTGGAGGTGGTGTTCGACGCGGGCGGCGGTGGCGAGGATGTCCGGGGCGCGCAGGTGGTGGACGCGGGCGTTGTCGGAGGTGGCGCCGTGGCGGGACAGCATCTCGGCCATGCGGGTGCGGACGTCGACGCGGGTGCCGTCCGGGCCGACGGTCTGGTCGGCGTACGTGAGGGTGTCGGCGACCAGGGACAACTCGCGCGGGAACTCCGCCAGCTCGTGGTGCAGGCCGCGGACCTCCGCGACGTAGCAGGCGCCCGAGTGGTGGGCGACCAGGGCGTTGATCCGGGCGGCCCAGCCGGCGCCGCGCAGGAACCGGGCGCCGTCCAGCGGGTGGAAGCCGGTGTCGCGCACGGGGTCGGCGTAGCCGATGTCGTGCAGCCAGGCGGCGGCGACGACCCGGTCGCGGTCGGCCGGGGACATCGCGGGGCCGAGGGCGGCGCACAGCTCGACGGCCCGGGCGGCCACGCCCGCGGTGTGTGCCCAGCGCTGCGGCAGGTCGGTGAGCAGGGCCTCGGCGAGGTCCCTGGCCGCGGCGACGTCGACCCGCTGCCGCACCATGGTCGTCATACCTACGACCGTAGGACGCTGAACGCCCGGTGCCGAGATCCCGAAAGGGAGTTCGCGCCTGCTTCACCTGTTGTTCATCTTTAGGGAGCGAACGAGAACTGGTATACGTGACCATGCGCATTCTCGCGGTCGACCAGGGGACGTCGGGCACCAAGGCCGTGGTCACCGATGGCCGTGGGGCGGTGCTGGCGATCGCCGAGGAGCCGCTGCGGCCGTCGTACATCGGCGGCGGCGGTGTCGAGCAGGACCCGGGCGCGCTGCTGGAGTCGGTGCTCACCGCCGGCCGGCGCGCCGCCGAGGGGCATCGGATCACCGCGGTCGCGCTCGCCAACCAGGGCGAGACGGTCCTCGCGTGGGACCGGGCGACCGGCGCGCCGCTCACGCCGGCGATCGTATGGCAGGACCGGCGCGCGGAGGCGGTCTGTGACGCACGGCGGGCGCACGAGACGACGGTCGCCGCCCGTACCGGACTGGTCCTCGACCCGTACTTCTCCGCGCCGAAGATGCGCTGGATCCGCGAGCACCTCACCACCGACGGTGTCGTCACCACCACCGACACGTGGCTCGTGCACCAACTGTGCGGCGCGTTCGTCACCGACGCGTCCACGGCCAGCCGGTCGCTGCTGCTCGACCTCGACACCGGCGCGTGGAGCGGGGAGCTGCTCGACGTGTTCGGCCTCGGCGGGGAGGCGCTGCCGGAGGTCGTCGCCAGCGACGCGGTCGTCGGCACGACCACGGCGTTCGGCGGCGAGGTGCCGGTGACCGGGCTCATCGTCGACCAGCAGGCGGCGCTGCTCGCCGAGGCCTGCCTGCGGGCCGGGGAGGCGAAGTGCACGTACGGTACGGGCGCTTTCATGCTCGCCCAGCTCGGCGCGGCACCGAGACGGTCGGCGCACGGCCTGTCGGCATCGATCGCGTGGCGACTGCGCGACCGGGTGGAGTACTGCCTCGACGGGCAGGTGTACACGGCCGCGTCCGCGGTGCGCTGGCTCGCCGACCTCGGGCTCATCGACGGCGCCGACCAGCTCGACACCGTCGCCGCCGACGACAACGGCGGGGTGCTGTGCGTGCCGGCGCTGGCCGGGCTCGCCGCGCCGTGGTGGGACGCCGGCGCGACCGCGCAACTCACGGGCATGACGCTCAGCACCGGCCGCGGCCACCTCGTCCGGGCGGTCCTGGAGGGCGTGGCCGCGCAGGTCGCGGCGGTCGCGCGGCTCGCCGGCGACGACCTCGGCACGCCCCTGACGCGGCTGCGGGTCGACGGCGGGCTCACCCGCTCGCGGGTCCTCATGCAGGCGCAGGCGGATCTCGCGCAGCTGCCGGTCGAGGTGTACCCGTCGCCGCACGCGACCCCGCTCGGCGCCGCCGCCTGCGCCGCGCTCGCCCTCGACCCGGCGCTGACCACGGCGGACGTGACCGGCGGGTGGCGGCCGTCCGCGGTCTACGAGCCGCGCTGGTCGCCGGACCGGGCCGCCGAGCACATGGCCCGCTTCCACGCCGCGGTAGCGCAGCGATGACCACCTACGACGTCGCGGTCATCGGCGGCGGCATCGTCGGCGCCGCGATCGCCCGCCTGCTCGGCGGCACGTCGCTCACCGTCGCGCTGGTCGAGGCCCGCGACGACGTCGGCGACGGCACCAGCAAGGCCAACACGGCGATCCTGCACACCGGGTTCGACGCCACCCCGGGCACGCTCGAGGCCCGTCTCGTCGCCCGCGGGTACACCATGCTCGGCGACTACGCGAAGGCCACCGGCATCCCCGTCGAACGCACCGGCGCGCTGCTCGTCGCGTGGACCGGCGAGCAGCTGGATACCCTGCCACGCCTGCGCGAGAAGGCTGAGCGCAACGGGTACCGCGAATGCGAGCTCGTCAGCGCCGCCGACGTCTACGCGAAAGTCCCCGACCTCGGTCCGGGCGCGCTCGGCGGGATGACCGTCCCCGGCGAGTCGATCACGTGTACGTGGACGACCAACCTGGCCCTCGCCACCGACGCCGTCAACCGCGGCGTGACGCTCCTGCTCGGGCACCGCGTCACGGACGTCGACAGCACTCCTGATGCCGTTCGCCTCGTGTGTACGGGCGGCGACGTCACCGCACGCTGGGTGGTCAACGCGGCCGGGCTCGGCGCGGACACCGTCGACCGACTGTTCGGCCACGAACGGTTCACCGTGACGCCGCGCCGCGGCGAGCTGTTCGTGTTCGACAAGGCGGCCCGGCCGCTGGTGCCGTGCATCGTGCTGCCTGTGCCGTCCAAGGTGGGCAAGGGCGTCCTGGTCAGCCCGACGGTCTACGGCAACGTCATGCTCGGCCCGACCGCGGAGGACCTCGACGACCGCACCGCGACCGGCACCTCGCCGGCGGGCCTCGACTTCCTGATCGACAAGGGCCGCGCGCTACTGCCGCGCCTCCTCGACGAGGAGGTCACCGCCACGTACGCCGGCCTGCGCGCCGCGATCGACCGCGACGACTACCTGATCGACGTCGACCCCGCCCGCCGGTACGTGCTCGTCGGCGGCATCCGCTCCACCGGCCTCACCGCCGGGATGGCGATCGCCGAGCACGTCGGCTCGCTGCTGTCCGGCCACCTGGACGTGACGCCCCGCGCCGACCTGCCTGACCCGCCGCGCATGCCGAACCTCGGCGAGGCGTTCCCCCGCCCGTACCAGGACGCGGCCGCGATCGCCGCCGACCCGGAGTACGGGCGCGTCGTGTGCTTCTGCGAGCGGGTCACGATGGGCGAGATCCGCGACGCGTACACGTCCCCGATCCCGCCGGCGGATCTGAACGGCCTGCGCCGCCGTACACGGGCGATGAACGGTCGCTGCCAGGGCTTCTACTGCGGCGCCCAGCTCCGCGACCTGGTCGAGACGCGCGGAGGCACCGGTGGTGGGCATGCGTGAGCACGTCAGGGTCGCGATCGTCGGCGGCGGGCCGGCCGGGCTCACCGCCGCCGCGGCCCTCGCCCGGCGGCTCGGCGACGGGGTCCTCGTCCTGGAGCGGGAGGCCGCGACCGGCGGCATCCCCAGGCACAGCGCCCACCTCGGGTACGGCATCCGCGACCTCCACCGCTTCGTCTCCGGCCCCGCCTACGCCCGCCGCCTCACCGCCGCGGCCCTGTCGGCCGGAGCCCGCCTGGAGACCGAGGCGACCGTCACCGGCTGGACCGGTGACCGCTCCCTCGAGGTCACCTCCCCCCGCGGCCGGCGCGTCATCACCGCCGACGCGGTCATCCTCGCCACCGGCGCCCGCGAACGCCCGCGACCCGCCCGGCACATCCCCGGCGACCGCCCCGACGGCGTGTACACCACCGGCCAGCTCCAGCAGCTCGTCCACCTGTACCGGCGCGACGTCGGCACCCGGGCGGTCATCGTCGGCGCCGACCTCGTCAGTTGGTCCGCCGCCCTCACCCTGCGCCACGCCGGCTGCCGCCCCGCGCTCATGACCACCGAGTCGCCGCACGCGACGCTGCGCGTGCCGGGCCGGCTCGCGTTCGGCGTCCCCGTCCTGACCCGCACCCGCGTCACCGCCGTCAACGGCCACGGCCGCGTCGAGTCCGTCGACATCGAGGACCTGCGCACCGGCCGCCGCCATCGCGTCCCGTGCGACACCGTCGTCCTCACCGGCGACTGGATCCCCGAGCACGAGCTCGCCCGTACCGGCGGGCTCGCCCTCGACCCCGGCACCCGCGGCCCGCGCGTCGACACCACCCTCGCGACGAGCGTCCCGGGCGTGTTCGCGGCCGGCAACCTCCTGCACCCCGTCGACACCGCCGACCTGGCCGCCCTCGACGGCCGCCACGTCACCCCCGCCGTCCTGTCCTTCCTCGCCGGTGCCGCCGCTGATGTACGACCCGTCGCCCTGACCTGCGAATCCCCGCTGCGCTGGGTCGCACCGCAGCGGTTCCACCCGACCGGCCCGCCCCCGGTCCGCGGCCGCCTCCAGCTGTGGACCGACGTCTACCGCCGCTTCCCCCACGTCGTCGCCACCCAGGACGGCCACCGCATCGGCGCCGCGCGCCTCCCCTGGCCCGCCGCCCCGGGCCGCGTCTTCCGCGTCCCGTTCAGCCTCGTCACGGCCGCCGACCCCACCGGCGGCCCCGTGACCATCTCGCTCGACTCCTGACCCGCTTCCGGGCGGGCGTCCGTCAGAGGATCTGGCTGACCTTGGTGACCAGGTCGACCAGGGCCCAGCCGGCGAACAGGGCCAAGGCGCCCCTGGCGGTCCAGACGACCGCCGCCGGCATCCGCTGCCAGATGGTCTGGTCGCTGCCGATCCAGCGGTCGCCGAGCCACGTGACGAGGATCGTGGCGAGCAGCGGGACACAGAGAACGAGGGCGACGGCGACGAGCGGCGGGTCGAGCAGCGTGAAGTCGACACCGTCACTGTGGACCATCATCGACCCGATGACGAGCGTCGCTCCGAGCGGCACGCTGACCCGCCGCCACCACACTGGACCGAAGCGCAGACCCCGGACGGCAACCCAGACCAGCCCGCCGATCGCGCCCAAGATGGTGCAGACCAGCAGGAGGTTGACGGTGCCGGCGAGGGTGAACTGGCCCATGACGAAGCCGTCGTCGCTCAGCACCCCGGTCGCCCTCGGATGGTTCAGCCGGGCCAGCGCGAGCATGAACAGCCGCCCGCCGACACCCCCGGCAACCAGCCCGGCAACGCCACCGGCCAGGACCGCCACCCCCAGCCTGCGGACCCACTCAACCCCACTGGCCAGTGTCGATGTCTGCTCTTGCACGGTCATTCAACGCCTCCGACGCTCAGAGCCAGTGATCGTAGTTGCCTGATCACGGCCTCCGTGTCGCCTTTGCGCACCAACCCCGTCCACTGCTTGACAACCCCACCGCCAGGCTTCATAGCCGAAACAGGCAGCGGGCAAGATGAAAGTAGCCGACCAGAAAGACTGCGTCTCGGTCAGGAAGGATCTGGCCACGTACCGATCAGGCAATGGACTTAATCAGGAATCTGGATCGAGAGGCAGAAAGGATGCCCGGCGGGGTCCAAGAAAATTCGGTACCGGTCTGGAGCGGGTTGACCGGGGAGTAGCTGAGCCCCTAGGCGAACTGCTTCCGCTTCAGCCTCGTCAAGGTCGTCGACCGACAGATCGATATGCATCTGCTTGGGCACAGCAGCGTCGCCCCACGTAGGCGGCCTATAGTCCGGCACCCGCATGGCCGCGATCCAGCCTTGTGTCGTCCGTACCGCAACGAACTCGTCGCCGCTCACGGCTACCTCGCCGCCGACCAACGCAGCCCAGAACTGCGCCAGCCCGGCGGGATCCGTACAGTCGAAAACAATCGAGGCCAATCGAGCGACAGCCATGCGATCACCATATCTTGACCGCCGCGGCTGGTGGTGAGACAGCTCGCGGGACATGCCGCAAAGCAGAAACGCTTTGACGCACCCGGTCATGGAAGACTCGATCGTCGCACCCGCAGGGCTGGGGAGGTCGCATGGCGATTGGCAGTGATCAGCGTCGCCAGGAACGGCGACCTCGGATCATGCGCCACTTCGATCCGCGGGAGGTCGAGGCAGCGCTGGATCTGCTGGCCTTGACCGACATGGCGTGGCACGACTGCTACGGCCCGCACGAGCTTGAGATACCTGCAGATGTTCTCGATGACGTGCTGCTGCTGGCACACGGCAATCTTTCGCACCTCATCCGCGTCGCCCGGGAGGCGGTCGCGGACTTTCGCGACGTCCGGATGGCCGCCGACGAAGAGCGCGCCAAGAAGACCTAGCAGACAACCACGCATCGGCGAAACGAATGCCTCGGCCACGATGTGTCGCTGAAGGTTTGTGACGAGTGCCGCTCGGTCCAGCGCACCAACGGGGGCAGATGTGTGCGGCCCTCTCGGCCAGCGGTGATCAGTGGGTGTCTGCCGCGCGTGTGTTCGTTCGTGGTGTGGAAGCTCCGCGGCTGCGCCGTCGACCCGGAGCAATGCACCGATGCGCTCCGTCGTCGTGGTGCGGCCGGCCGCCGTAGACCATGCGGCCAGATCGGTGGCGAGCTGGGCGTGGTCGGCGGGTGGCTGGGCGGCGCCGGGCGCTCGCAACGTGTTGAAGATCTCGTGGTCGAAGTGGCAGTCTTCCCAGTCTCCGCCGAGGAGGTGCGCGGTCCACGAAGGACCGCAGGGGATGGCGGCGGCCATCTGCGCGCAGGCGGTGTCGGAGATCCAGGCGGCCAGGCCCGGCGCCCCGGTCGCGGCGGCGATCGGGGCCTGCCCGGCCCCGATCGTGCCTCATGAGCGGACGTTCACGGCCTGTCGCTGGGCTCTGTTGTAGGTTGGCCGCGTGAACCGGAGTCCGGTGGTCGACATCCGGGACATCGCGGACCTGCACGTGCGCGCGATGGTCGAGCCGGGCGCCGCGGGCGAGCGGTTCCTGGCCGCCGCCGGGGGTGATGTCGCTACCGGAGATCGCGAATCTGCTGCGGGTACGGCTCGGCCCGGAGGCCCGCAAGGTGCCGACCCGAACGGCATCGGACTGGGCGATCCGCCTCGGCGCGCGGGTGAGCCCTCGCTTCGCGACGGTCGTTCCGGGCCTGGGCGTGGCCCGCCGGGCGTCGAGCGTGAAAGTCCTGGGCTGGCGGCCCCGGCCGATCGAGGAGACGATCCCGGACACCGCGGCCAGCCTGGCCGGCCCGGGCCTGCTCCGAGACGCGTAGCCGGCCCTTCAGCCGGTTGCCACGCTGGTCTGCGTCTCGAGATCGGCCAGGAACCTCTCGGCGCGGCGGGCGAAGAGGTGGGCCCCCCGTTCGCCGGATCGGACCCGGGCTTCGTCGGCGGCGGCTCGTACGACGTCGACGGGTTCGCCGCGGGCGTGCAGCAGGCGCGCGCGCAGCAACAGGAGAAGTCCTTCGGCATAGCGTTGGCCGTGGGCCTTGATGGCCTGGTCGGCCCGGTCGAGGGCGGTCGCGGCCTTGTCGGGCATCTCGGCTGCCAGCCACATTTCGGCGATCAGTCCGTACCAGTAGGCGAGGCCCCATCGTGGCGGGTCGTGCAGGGTCGCGGCCAGGAGATGTTCGGCCTTGGCCGCGTTGCCGGCCGG
The DNA here is from genome assembly GCF_040674675.1 of Dactylosporangium sp. NPDC049742. Classification (NCBI taxonomy): domain Bacteria; kingdom Bacillati; phylum Actinomycetota; class Actinomycetes; order Micromonosporales; family Micromonosporaceae; genus Dactylosporangium; species Dactylosporangium sp. NPDC049742. Next base: position 30,865 of record NZ_JBFANF010000052.1, read on the forward strand.
GTCGTCGCCGGTGAGGGCACGGGCCCAGTACCAGTCCAGCCGTATGTAGGCTTCCTGCGCGACGCCGGGAAGGTCGGCGGCGGCCGCGACCCACCGCTCGGTCGCGTGCATCGCCCAGGCCGCGTCACCGGCCATCGAGGCGGCCATGGTTTGGTAGCGGGTCCAGCCCGACATCTCAAAAGTGTCTCCCTCGGCTTGGTACACCGTGCCGAGCAGGGACCGCGCCGTCTCGACATCGCCCTGCAGCGCGGTGATCACGGCCAGATAACCGACCCACTCATCCGGGATCCGCCAACGTCCGAGGTCATGGCGGCGTCGAATCGGGACGCCCCCGACCTGGCTGGCAAGGTGGTACAGGCTTTCCTGAGCCGGCCCTGGGTGCGGGTCGGCGGAGTTCGCGAGCAGCGATGCAACGTCGTCCGCAGTGGTATGGCCTAGCCAGCTGAAACACTGATACGCCGCGCCGATGTTGCCGATGTCCCATTGGTACAGGCCCCAGGCCTGCCGGCCGTACGCCTGGATGATCGGGTCCGCGGACGCCTGGCCTTGCTCATGCAGGCGGCGAGCCCACATCCCACGGTCTTTCTCGGTGTTGACGTAGGCCCCGGTCATCCGAAAGAAGAGAAACTCGGCGGCGGCCGTGTCGCGGCCGAGTTTGGCGGCAAGATATGCGCCCCGTTCCAGCAGATCGAACGTCGAGCCGCCAAATCCCGGGGGCTCGACGGCGAGGAGGTTGTGCAGCGACAGGACGGACAGTTCCAGCTCCAGCAGCCCTGCGGTCCGGGCGATCTGTACGGCCGATTCCAGGTTCCGATAGGCGGCTGCGAACGCGAGCTTGGTTGCCGCGCGGCGACCGGCGCGCGCCAGTGCCTTCGCGGTGCGACCCGGGTCGGCCAGGGGGCCGGCGCCCCGCAGGTGGTAGGCGAGGCGTTCGGCGACGGACTCGTCGTCCGCATGGATGTGTTCGAGGGCGTCGGCGACGCGTAGATGCAGCTGGACGGCCTGCTGCAGCGCAGTGGTCTCGGTGACCGACTCGCGGACCAGGTCGTGCGCGAAGCGCCACGAGAACGGGTCTTCCGGCTTGGTCTCCAGGAGACCGAGTGCTTGCAGCGGTTCGAGGCGTTCGAGGCAGTCCGCGATGTCGACGCCGATCGCGCGGGCGAGCAGGTCGAGGTCCAGGTCGCGGCCGATGACCGCGGCGATGCGCAGCAGGCCGTGAGCGCTGTCGTCGAGACCGGTCATCCGATCGCGGACGACGTCTCGTACGGTGCCCGGCACCCCGGCCCGTGTTGATGCGCCGCCGTCGCCGAGCGAGCCGCCGTCGCTGAGCAGCCGGGACAGCTCCTGGACGAAGAACGGATTGCCGGCGGTGCGGACATGGATGTCGCGGGCGACCTCGGCACCGGGATCGTGGCCGGTTTCGCGGCGGATGAGCTCGGTCACGTCGGTCAAGCCGAGCGGGCCGAGCCGGATCCTGCGGTGACCGGGCAGCCGGCTGACCTCGGCCAGCACCCGCGACAGGCTGGAGCCGGGTGTGGGTGCGCGATCGCGCAGCGCACCGATGATCACCGTGCCGGCGGGTAAGCGGCCCGCCAGGTGGCCGAACAGCTGGAGCGAGGCGGCGTCGGCCCACTGCAGGTCATCGACGATCAGCAGCATGGGCCGTGGTGTCGAGGCCTGCCCGACGACGGCGACGACCTGCTCGAACAGTCGGAACTGCGCACCGCTGTCGAGAATCGCCGGCGTGGCCGCATAATCGTTGTCTCGCGATTCAAGGAGGCCGCCGACCTCACTGGCGAGCCACTTCTCCCGCAACGGCGCGGGCAGGCCGTCGAGAATCGGGCGGAGCGTCTGTTCCCAGGGCCACATCGACGGTGTTCCGTCGCCCTCCAGACATGAACCCCACACGACCAGCACGCCACGCCGGCTCGCTTCGGTGGCGATCTCTCGCACCAGGCGGGTCTTGCCCACGCCCGGCTCGCCTTCGACGATGCGGAGCGCTGGGCGGCCGGTGAATGCCATCTCGACGGATTGCCGCAGTACGGCGAGTTCCTCGGCCCGGCCGACCAGCCCAGCTGCCGTTCGCACCGACGCGCCGTCACCCCCACCGTCCGTACGCGCCACGAGCGGCGACGCCGAGGGCTGCGACAGCACTCGCAGGTGTGCGGCTTGCAGCTCTGGGCCAGGATCGATACCGAGCTCGTCGGCAAGGCGGGCGCGGAACTCGCGGAACAACGACAGAGCCTCCGTCTGACGTCCCGCCGCCCCGAGAGTGGAGATGAGGCCGGCGTGGACGGGTTCGTGGAACGGCGCCATCGATGCGGCCAGCTGCAACGCCGGCAGCACCCGTGCCGGTCGGCGCAGCGACACGGCAAGTTCGGCCGCTTCAGTGCACGCGGCGTAGAACTCGTCGTCGATGGCGGCGAAGATCGGCAGCGCGGTTGACCTGTGCGTGAACCCGTCGCCCGCACGGCCCCGCCAGAGGCCGAGCGATTCGACATAGCGATCGAGCGCCACTTCAGGGCGTTGCTGTGCGAGGGCCTCCTTGGCCGTCTCGACGAATTCCCGGAAGGTGACGAGATCCAGGGTGCCGGGGGGTGCGGTGAACAGGTAGGCGTTTCCGCGGCGGTGCAGGTAGGAGCCGTGTGTACGGGCGGGGACCGCGGGTTCGAGCAGTCGCCGCAATGCGCCGACGTACTTATGGATGACGTTGAGCGCACTGCTGGGGACCTCGAAGTCCCAGATCAGGTCCATCAGCTCGCTCGTGCTGACCGGCCTGCCCACCCGGGCCAGCAGCAAGGCCAGCAGATAAGCCTGCTGCCGGGGACCGGCATCCACTTCGACACCGTCGCACCACACCCGCAACGGACCAAGGATTTTAAGGTGTACGAGAGTGCCACCGGCCGGCCGATCTTCGTTGCCCGGCCGGACAGGATGACCGGGCAGGGCCACGCCGACTCCCAGGTGATACGACAGATTCCCAGCTAACAAACCGCGAAAATCGCACTCTAGCAGCGCGAACATGCCAGGTCCACAGTCGATGTCGCCTGCGTCGTTTGATCGGCGGCGCGATGATCCCGGCGCCCTGGCCATCATCGCGTTTGGGGGATAGGACCGCCCCGCAGGCGCCATGACCTGGCGACCGGATTGGGACAGACGGCGGCAGATGAGTGCGCGCACGAATCTCGGATGTCAGTCTGGGGTTGGCCATCGATGTCGAGCACGCGTTCCCGAATGAAGACCAAGGTTATGATCGTCGGGGTCTTCCGGATGGGCAGGAGTGCGGATGCGGGTCGGGATCTCCGGGACACACGGGACCGGGAAGACGACGCTTGTCGAGGCGCTGTGCGCGCACCTGCCGGGCCACGTCGGGGCGGATGAGCCGTATTACCTGCTCGAAGAGGAGGGCTACGAGTTCCAGTTTCCGCCGTCGCCGGAGGACTACCGGGCGTTGCTGGCCCGCTCGGTGCGGAGCCTGTGCTCGCCGCCGTCGCCGTCCGGGACGATCTTCGACCGGACGCCGTTGGATTACCTCGCATATCTGGCCGCGACCGGCGCGGACCCCTCGGAGGAAGCCGATGGCGCACGGCTGCGCGCGGCGTTTTCGAGCCTCGATCTGTTGGTCATCACGATGATCACACCCGAGACGGAGCAGATTCTCCCGGCGGTGGAGCTGCCTGGCCTTCGCGCGCGAATGAATGACGCGCTGGTGGAGTTGGTCTACGACGACCCGCTGAACGCCTGGGAGGACACGCCAGTGTTGGAGCTGAGCGGACCGCTCGACGGCCGGCTGGACGCGGTCCTCGCCGCCCTGAAACAGACCTGACGGTAGCGCTCAAGATCGGGCTTGGCGAAACGGTGAGGTGGGCAGTCCGCACCGCAGGCGGCCCGACTTCCTGAACATCGTGACCGCGCTGGCCGCCTACCTCGATCCGGTCCAGCTAGACCGCGCACTTGCCGCCGGCCTCGACGCCGCCGACGAGCAACAGCGCACTGCCATCCTCGTCGCGCTGGCACCCCATCTCGACCACGACCGCCTCGACACCGCGTTGTCGGCGTTGGAGGCCACGTCGGAGCCGGACGCGCGTGCCGACGCGTTGCGGCTCGTCGCCGCCCAGCTGCCAGCCGACACCCGGGCCGCCGCCGTCGGCGCCGCCCTGCGGGCGGCCATCGCGATAGCCGATCCCGACGACCGGGCACTCGCACTCACCAAACTGGCCGATCTCGTCACACCCGAGGAGCGCCCTACCGTGCTGGCCCGCGCCTACACGGCTGCGATGGCTGTCGAGGAGGAGTTCTACCGCCTGATGCGGCTGGCTGGTCTGATTCCGGCCTGCCTGACGGCAGCGCCCACAGCCCCGACTACGCCGACGCGGACAAGCTAGCGCACCCAACTCCACCATCAGCGTCGCTGAACGAAGATCATGTGCGCGCTCATCGGCCACGAGTGCGCACCGGATCATGGCTGTCGCCGAGTACCGAAGGTGACAACTTCCCGTGGCGTTGCGGCGCGCTCGCGGTGACCTACGCGACGCGGGTGGCGCCATATGCGGCGCCGGCCAGGAGCACGGCTCCGCCGATACCCACCATCCAGCGGGTGCTCCCGTCGTCGTTCGGGTCTTCCACCCGGCCGGTCGGGTCCTTCGGGTCGTACCGGACTTCCATCCGCGCGCCCACCTTGACCTCGGTCGCATCGCCCGTGTTCGACACGTCGGCCTGGACGGTCCTTCCGTCGGCGGTGGTGAACCGGACTTCCGCGACAGCGCCGCCCTTGGTGTACGACACCGACACGATGTCGCCCGTGGTGACCAGCCCACGTTGCTGCAGGATCCGATGGTCGTAGTGCATCTGGAGCGCGATGCACGCGAACACCAGCCCGGCGACGGCGGCCAGGACGATGCCGGCCCACTCCTTCGTGTTGGCGTACGGCGAGCTGTGCCGTGGGCGGCGTCTGGGCAGCGTGGGGCGCGTCTTCAGTCTGGTCAACGTCGTCGCCTGATCGTCCGGCCGCAACCGTCGTCGCCGTTTTCGCTTCCCGGCCATGCGCTCATTATGTGTGCCGTCCGCGCGTTACCGACGGCCGTACACTCGTCGCGCTCGGGTACGAGGAGTCGGCGGCCCATCTGAGGAAGGTGCTGCGGGAGCCCGCAGTACAGTGACGGATCGGCAGTGGCGCGCGTCGCCGCGGAACGGAGGGGGAGCGGTGATGACAACCGCGCAGGTGCTGACCTTCGGCGGCGTTGTAGCCCTCGGTGCCATGTCGCCTGGACCGGACTTCGCCGTCGTGATGCGCCGCTCGGCCCTTGCCGGCCGCGCGCACGGCATGGCGACAGCGGTGGGCGTCGCCGCCGGGGTCTTCGCCTGGGCGATTGCCGCCGCCACCGGCGTTGCAGCACTGGTCGCCATGAGCTCCGTCGCCTTCACCATCATCAAGTTTGTGGGCGCGGGCTATCTGGTGTACCTCGGTGTCAACGCACTGCGCTCGGCATGGCGCTCGCGCGACTTCCGATCCGATCCGAACGCCGAGCGCACCGCTGGCTCAGGTCTGTGGGGATCGTTCCGTGACGGTCTGCTGTGCAACGCGCTCAACCCCAAGGCGGCGATCTTCTTTGTCGCGCTCCTGCCCCAGTTTCTTCCGGCCGATGCCGGCCTCGTCCCGCTGCTGACGTTGTCACTGATCGCCGTGGTCATCACGGCCGCCTGGTTCCTCACCGTGGCGAATCTGGTCGCCGCGGCTCGCCGGATGCTCTCCCGACCGGCCGTACGTCGTTTCATCGACGGGATGAGCGGCACGGCGCTGATCGGCCTCGGGGTCCGGCTCGCGTTCACCACCGCCAGGTAGGCCCATCCCAGTCACCCCTGCTCGAAGCTCCGGGTAACCGTGCACCTGCTGGACGGCACGTTGTTCAGCGGCACTTCGACACGGGCACGACCCGCCTGCCCTGAGCGGCCCCGGCCGATACAGTGACCGGCATGCGGTTCCTCATGGCCATCATGGTCGCGGCGGTCGTCCTGTTGTCGGGTGTGGCCTGCGGCGGCGACCCAGACACCCCCGCGTCCAGCGCCGCCGCCCGGACCGGAGGTTCCCCGGGCCCGGAGTGCCGCGGCCTCAAGGACACCGCCGAGCTGTACCTGCCGGCCTTCATCGAGGCCGACGGCAAGGCCCTCGCCGCGATCAAGCGGGGCGACACCGCCGCCGCCACGGCGGCGGCCGCGGAGCAGGACGGCTTGGCGAAGGAGTGGGCGAAGCAGCTGCGCCCGCTGACCGCCACCGTCTCGGACCCGGGCCTCAAGGAGGCCCTGACCCGGCTCGTCGCCGCCCTGGAACAGTTCTCCGCCGCACGCGGCACGCCCAAGACCGGGGTGGTCGACGCCGCCGATGCCGCGAAGACCGCCCTGGACAAGGTCTGCGCCTGACCGGAAGGGCTCTGTTGCGTTGGGCGTGGGCGGGATCGCGGCATGCTTGACGTGAAGCACTCGACCCGTCCCTGCCCCCTTGTTGCCTCCGAAGTCGGCGTTCGCCGGGTTCCGGTTCCCGCCCGAGGTGATTGTGGTCGGGGTGCGGTGGTACCTGCGCTACAAGCCTGTCGTTCCTCGGCGTCACCACGCGATCCGGGGTCGGTGCCGTGGCCGCCATTCGTACAGTTCGTGCCGGCAGGCACCATCGGTGACTGCTGCGCTGTCGAAACGCGCTCGTCCACAATGGTGGCTGTGCCTGCTCACGTCTACAAGGTCACCAAGCGGGATCCGATGACCCACTGGTACGACGACTACGAGCGCAGCGATTGCGGGGACGTGGAGTCCGCCTACCTCGCCGCGGTCGCCGCCTTCGGTCGGGAAACCGGGATCGCCCGACTCGCCATCCGCGAGCCGCAGGTGGCGGGCTGGATCAACTTCGGGCTCGATCCACCTGTTGAGGGCGATGGCCTCACCGGGCTCTTCCCGCCCGACCTCGCCGGCTTTCACGACGGCGCTCAGATCGACCTGCCCGTCGGGCTCGAACTGGTCCGGGTGATGCTGCGGGAAAGTGGTGCATGGTGCCGGCTGGAACTCGACGACCGGTTCCTCGTCCACGTCGGCTACGACCAGTACATGTACGTCGGTAGCGAGGTGCCGTGCCCGGTCGCCGTGGCCGAGGCGCGGGAGCTCGGACTCTTCGTGGAGCCGATCTCGGATTCGCCGTGGGCCTACGAGTTCGAGGACACCGACGAGCGCCGGCCGGCCGACGACGCGTTCTGGACGGAGGTGGGCGAGCGGGCCGAGGCGCACGGGTCGCTGCTGCTCGAGGCGACGGCTGTCATCAACCGGCCGGCGTTTCACCGGCTCACCCCCGGTGACCTCGCCGCCGTGCGGGACCGGCTCGCGCCCAGAACGATGCTGGCCGTATGGCCGGACCTGTCGCCCGACGTCGACGCGGTCCTGGGCGATCTGCCCGACGGCCTGTTCACGATTGTCTGGCAAGACGAGCAGGGCCGGATCATGCAACAGGCATGCGATGATCGTCTGCACGACGAGCTGCGCGCCATAGTGTCCGGTGCCCGGGCGGCCATGGTCATCCATACCGACGGCATCGCCATGCTCGCCCGGGCGATCGCTCCCGACGCGGACGGTGTCGTCCGCGCCCGATGGGCTTTTCACGCTGAGGACTGACCTCGCCTCCTGGGCCCGTCGAGCACGCGGGGAAGAACGCGGCGAGATCGCGACGCGCTCGGTGCCGTGCAGGGCTTCGCGGGCGTAGGCGAAGATCTGCGCCATCGCTGCCCCGGCGACTGCGGTCAGGCCTGGAAGGACGCGTGCCGCGCTGCAGCGGGAGATGCGCTTGCGGGCGCGGTTCGGGTCGGCGGACGTCGCGCGGGCCCGCCGACCCCTGCGTAGGTGACGCGTCAGGTCAGGGTGGCCGTGTCGATCACGAACCGGTACCGCACGTCGGAGGCGAGGACCCGTTCGTAGGCGTCGTTGACCTGGTCGATGCCGATGACCTCGATCTCGGCGCCGATGCCGTGCTCGGCGCAGAAGTCGAGCATCTCCTGCGTCTGCGGCAGGCCGCCGATGATCGAGCCGGTGAGGATGCGCCGTTGCAGGCTCAGCGAACCGGCGTGCACCTGCATCGGCTCGGGTGGTCCGCCGACACTGACCAGAACACCGTCGACGACCAGCAGCGAGAGGTAGGCGTCCAGGTCGACCGGGGCGCTGACCGTGTTGATGATCAGGTCGAACGTCCGGGCCAGGGCGGTGAACGTGTCCGGGTCGGCGGTGGCGTAATAGCCGGACGCCCCGAGCGCCAGGCCGTCCTCGCGCTTCTTCAGCGACTGCGACAGTACGGTGACGTCGGCGCCCATCGCGTGGGCGAGCTTGACCGCCATGTGCCCCAGCCATCGCGCAGTTCGATCGGGTGCGGCCTGAGCGGTTCGGTGGCGGACAGCGCGGCGTAGGCGGCGACGGTCGTAGGCATGACGAACGGAACTCCAATGAACTCGACAAACGACGGTGGCCGGCGTGCGATGGCCGACCGCTGGGCTTCTTCCAGGAAACCCGGGTCGGCGCGGCGGTGGCAGAGTCTGCGAGAGGGGTACTGCCAGTGGCTCCTTCGCCGACTGCCGACCTCGTACCGTGGATGACGTGGGAGAACCCAAGAAGGTCGCCGCCGACGTGCGCCAGCAGCTGCGCGAGTTCCTGGCCACCCGCCGGGCACGGCTCACGCCGGACCAGGCGGGCCTTCCCTCCGCCTCCTCGCCAGCTGGGCAGCATCCGAAGCGCCTATCGACCACCCAGCGCCCACCAACCGCAGCACCAGGACCGAGCGCGGCTGACCAACCGGCACCGCCCACCAGCCCTTGCTGTCCCTTCCAATTAACTTCAAGCAAAGAGTAAAGCCAGGTTGGAGATGCTTCACGCTTGGAGTATGTTGGGGTGATGGACGACGCCCCGGAGGTCGCAGAGCCGCAGTGGCTCGACCCCGATGAGCAGCAGCACTGGTATGCGTTCGCCTACGTGCTGACCCAACTGCCCGCCGCGCTGGAGGCGCAGATGCAGCGGGACGCGGGCATCTCCCACTTCGAGTACGTGGTGCTGTCCGCGTTGTCGATGGCTCCGGAGCGCACGCTGCGGATGAGCGAGGTCGCCCGGTACGTCGGCAGCACGCTGTCCCGGCTGTCGAACGTGGTGATCCGGCTGGAGAAGCGCGGCTGGGTGAGCCGGCACCCCGACCCGGCCGACGGGCGCGCCACCCTGGCGACGCTCACCGACGACGGCATGGCCAAGGTCGCGCTCGCCGCACCCCGCCACGTCGCCGCCGTGCGCCGGCTGGTCATCGACCCGCTGACCAAGGCACAGCAACGTCAGCTCGGCGCCGTCTCCCAGCGGCTGCTCGCCGCCCTGAACGCGCCGCGCCCCACCGAATGGGCACCGCCCGGCGCGGCCGGGCCGGGCGAGCACGGCTGACCCGCCCGCGTCGCGCATTCTCACTCACCCGGCCGTCCGGCCGGGGCTACACCTTCTGAAGGAGCTTCGCCATGCCCACCATCGCCATCGTCGGAGCCGGGCCGGGTCTCGGTCTGTCCATCGCCAAGGTCTTCGGCGGCCACGGATTCGATGTCGCCCTCATCTCGCGCAGCAAGGACAAACTCGACGTCCTGGTCGCCGAACTCAACACCGTCGGGATCACCGCGGAGGGGTTCCCTGCCGACACCGCAGACGCCGCCCAGGTCACCGCCGCGCTGCAGCACGCGATCACGCGGTTCGGGCGGATCAACGTGTTGGAGTTCTCCCCGCACGCGGGCCTGACCATGACCGCACCCAAGGACGTGACCGTCGAATCGCTGCGCCAGCCGATCGACAGCCTCCTGTACGGCGCGGTCGCCGCGGTCCAGGCGGTGCTGCCCGCCATGATCGTGGCCGGATCCGGCACGGTGCTGTTCACCACCGGCGGCGGCGCGATCAACCCGTACCCGATGCTCGCCGACCTCAACATCGCCCAGGCCGGCCTGCGCAACTGGGCCATCAACCTGCACAACACCCTCGCCGGCCAGGGCATCTACGTGGCGAACGTGGCCATCAACCTGCTGATCGGCACCCAGGCCCCAGACGGCGTCCCCTACCGCGCGCCGGACGAGATCGCCCTCGACTACTGGGCCTTGCACACCACCCGCACTCAGGCCGAGCACTTCATCGGCGCCTGACCACCGTCCTCCTGTCGGTCCCGATCCTGCTCGACCGTTCACTGTTGCGCTGGGCGGCCTTGCCGGGTTCCGCGTGGCCTTCAGCGGTTGCGGAGAGTGGTGGATGGTGCCTGGCCGTAGGCGGCGTGGTAGAGGGCGGTGAATCGGCTGTGGTCGGGGATGCCCCAGCGGGTGGCGATCTCGCCGACGGTGGTGGCCGGGTCGGCCGCGGCCAGGTCGCGGTGGGCGCCGGCGAGCCGGGCGCGGCGGCGGTCAGGTGGTTTCGGACGGTGCGGCGGTGCGGTGGCGGGCGAGGAAGGCGGCGATGGGGAGCGCGGCGGCGACGCCGCTGAGGAGGATGGCGGCGAGGGCGCCGAGGATGGCCGGTGAGTTGTCGAAGGCGAGGCTGACCGCGGCGAGAGCCGGGCCGATGTTGCGGACCGCGGCGACGCCGCCCATGGTGGTGCGCCGGCGTGGGGGGCCGGTGGACAGCAGCGTGCCGAGGCCGAACGACGCGGCGGCGAACAGGAAGCCGGCCAGCAGGGTCCGGGTGCCGAGCAGGGCGACGACGTCGGCCCAGTTGCCCAGCAGCATGCCGGTGAGGACCATCAGGAACGTCACGTCCGACACCTTGACCGAGGCGGGGTGCCAGGCGAGGGCGGTCGGCGGCGCGTACCGGCGCATCGTCAGGCCGACCGCGAACGGCACCAGCTGCAGGAGCGCGACGCTGCGCACGAGCGCGCCGACGTCCAGGGCGGCGCCGGTGCCGACGTGGGCGAACCCGAGCAGTGCGTTGGCGGTGAAGCTGAACGTTACGCTGCCGACGGCGGCGAGCAGGACCTGCATCGCGGCGGCGGTGGTGACGTCGCCGGCCTGGATCATGCCGAGCTTGACGGCGAACGGTCCGCCGGGTGACGACGCGGTCAGCAGCAGGGCGACGAACGGGGCGGTGGCCAGGCCGAACAGCGCCGCCAGGCCCCAGCCGAGCAGCGGGACGGCGACGAGGTTGGCCAGCAGCACGAGCAGCAGCAGCGGCACGTCGCTGAACACCATGCGTAACGCCGGCAGGGTCGCGCCGAGGCCGGCTGCGAACATGGTCGCGGCGATGAAGACGACGGTGACGGCGTTGAGGAGCTGATGCAGGTCCACGGCCGCGCCCTCAAGCCCGCCGCTCGCCGAGCCAGCGCAGCGCGGTGAGGCTGGGCAGGAACGCGTACTCGCCACCGCGGGTGGTGACGAAGTTCGGCACGCCGCGCAGCTTGCGGCGCACCGGACGCCGCAGGATCGTGGAGTCCGCCGCGCCCGGGCCGCCGGTGGCGGCGATCGGGTGGCGGGCGTCGCCGGCGCCGAAGAAGACGCCGTTGTTGAGCCACTCGGTCTGCACGAACTCGAACTGGCGCCCCAGGTGCGCGCCGACGAACGCGAACAGCAGGCCCCGGTCCGCGCCGTCGTCGTCGAGGACGCCTTCGGGCAGGGGCGGGCCGTAGGCGGTACCGCGGCGGATCATGCGATGCAGCCGGACCTCTCCCGCTACGGCCGAGTCGCGCGGGTCGGCGCGGCGGATGTGGCTCCCGCCGCGGTCCTGACCGGCGAGCACCAAGGCGTCGGCACGGCACAGCGCCAGGGCGTCGCGTTCGGGCGCGAGTGCCAGCGGTGCGCCGCCGCGCCACCGGCCCATGAGCTCCTCGCCGTGCGTGTCCGAGCTCGCCCGCAGGAAGCGGCGGAACGCGGCCACGTCCTGCCGGAGCTTGCGGAACGCGACGTAGCTGCCGTTGCGGCCGAGGACGTCCGGGGTGGTGGTCTGCACGCCGCCGAGCTCGTCCGGGTACCCGAGCACGACCTCGCCGGCCTTGAGCGGCGTCTCGAACGGGTTCGACCCGGGGATGCCGCTGCCCTCGACGGCGGGGTGGCTGATGCCGTCGCGGACGCCGAACGGCTCGGTCCCGGCCGGCGGTGCGTGGCAGTCCTGCCGCCAGATCGCGGTGACGCCGGGCAGCCGCTCGTACGCGGGACGGGCCCGGTCGATCGCGGCGTCCAGCATCGCCGTGTCCGGCGCGAGGGCGACGAGGACGACGTGCACGGCCGGCGACCCGAGCGGCGTCTCCCACACGTCCGGCGCGCTCGCCCCGGTGTCCCCGAGGGTCGTCGCGCGGGCCGCCATGCCCTGGCGGAACTCCCACGCCATCGAGTCGAGGGACTTCTCCGGTACGCCCAGCGCCCGCAACCCGTGACAGGTGACGGCGGCGCTGACCCAGGTCTCGCCGAGCAGGTCGGCCGGGTCGGCGGCGGAGGTGACGACGGTCGCGGCGCGGCGCATCAGCTTCCGGCCGGCGGCGCGGTCGTCGATGCGGAACGCGAGGTACGCCGCCGCGTACTGCGACGGGCGAGGGCTGAGCACGCCGCGCTGGATGTCGTGCAGGTCCATGGTCGCGGTCTCCCCGTCACCCGGTGACGAGGTGGGCGAGCCCGAACGCCGGCAGCGTGTCGGTGTCCTCCAGCACCCGCTCGTCCAGTGGCGTCACGTCCCCGGGCTGGTCGACGCGCTGGTACACCGCCGCCGGCCTGATCTCCATGCGTCCCTCCGGTCACGTCCCCCCGGCTTCCCGAGCGCGACCTATGCCCCCGACCGCCACCCACAAACCGACGACACCGCGCTTCGCCCCCCGCCCCACCACGTTGTGCCTGGCTGGTCGGTGCGAAGGCGTCCTTTTGCCGGATGGCGTCGGAGTGTTCCGTCCGTACGCTTGCCGTATGCCGCGCCCTGAGCAGATCCCGCCGCCCGCTGAGGACGCTGTGACGTTTCGCCCCGGGTTCTGGCGCACGTTCGGTGCCGGCCTGGCGATCTCTATGGCGGCATGGGTGGGGTTCTCGCTCATCATGCTGGCCGTGACACTCTCTCCGCCGCCCACCCGGAACCTGTTGATGTTGGGCGGCAACGCCGTTGTCTCGAGTTGTGCCTACGCCGCAGGGTTCGCCACCTTCCGGTGGCGGTGGTGCCGGGACTGGGTGCGCATCTCCAGCGCGGGCCTGGAGCTGGCCTCCCGCGGCTCGTCCCCGATGATCGTGCGCTGGCCGGCGGTGGAGTCGGTGCGCTTCACCCGCCGCTGGGGCACGCCGCTGCTGGAAGTGACACCGACCGGGCCGCACGGCGTCGCGGTGCTCACCGCCGGCGCGTCGATGCCCCCGATCCGTGTCCGCGACGGCCGCGACACGTTCGAAGTCGAGATCTGGCTCACCCGCCCCGGCCGCGCCGCGCTGCGCTCAGCCCTGGCGGATCACCTGCCGTCCGAGCATCCTGTACTGGCCGCGACCGGCCCGACCCGGTAGGTCCGATTGCCGCCGCCGCGCTTCCCAGCCGCCACCGCGCCCCCTACGCTGCCCGGATGATCTCCGCGATCCTCGCCGGCGTCGCGCGTCACCCTCGCTGGGTGCTCGGCGGCGCGGTAGCCCTTGCCGGCGTGCTCGTGGGCGTGCACCTGCTGTCGGCACCGGACAGCGACCTCAGGTACGCCATACCGGTGTTGCCGCCCCTGCTCGGCCTCGCGGCACTCGTCCTGGCGAGCGTCGCGCTGACCCGGCGGCGACCGGCGGCGTTCACCGTCGATGCCGGCGCGGGCGTGTTCCGTACCCCGCCACCTGCGAACCACGTCCTGCAAGCCGCCGGCTCGGCCTTCATGGCCACGACCATGATCATGGCCGCGGCCAACTCCCGCACGATGCAACGCGACTGGCCGTCCCCGGACCCGGCAGTGCGGTTCACGGACGACGTGATGGTCGTCCTGGCCTGCCTGCTCGTCGTGTTGATCGTCCCGCAGATCGCCGCGGTGTGGCGGGGCATCGGTGTGGAGCTGGGACCAGACGGCCTGAAGGACCGCAGCGCGCTCGGCACGCTCACCGTTCCGTGGGACGCCCTGACGACGGCCTCGCTGCCGCCCACCACACCATCGGCGCTGTCGCTGCGGCTCACGTACGCCAGGCCCGACCTGGTCCGCGCCGCCGGCCTGCCCCTGACCCGGCGCCGGATCAGCACCGACACCGTCAACGCGCTGTTCCTGGCCCACGCTGTGCACTACTACCTCGTGCACCCCCAGCGTCGCCAGGGCATCGGCACATCGGCCGGATACGCCGAGCTGATGACCGCGCTGTACGGCCACCGCACTGATCTCAGCCGTTCCTGAGGTCCCGCACCAGCCGGCGGTACATCGGCCGCAGCTCGACGTCCGTCGCCGCGGACTCTTCAGGGTCGGCCGCCAGCGTCGCCGGTGTCTCGGTGAGCATCTCGAAACGCCGGCCGAGCGGGGGCGTGACGGCGAAGGGGGATGCGGTGCGGGCCACGTCGGCGTCGCACAGCTCGGGCATCGACGGCGCGTGCTTCGCAACGAGGACGGCGGCGAGGGCGGGCCAGCCGGCGACGACCACCTCGGGTTCGTCGCGCCGGACCGCACCGGAGCGGTCACCGGCCCGGGCGTCGCGGCGCAGCACCGTCACCATCGGCTCCACGAGCAGCCGCGTGGCGAGGACCGACCGGACCTGCGGCGTGCCCGCCACCGCGGCCGCCCGGGTGTCGGCGGCCAGGACCGCCCGAAACGCCTCGGGTTGCAGCAGCGTCAGGTAGCCGAGCCGTACCAGGCCGAACACGCCGTGCAGGAGCGCCACGAACGGCCGTACCAGGTCGCCGGCGAGGTTCGTGTACGACTGCGCGTGCTGCTGGCCGATCCGCGTCGGGTTCGCCGCCATCATCTTGGTGACGTCTTCTTCGCGGCCGGCGTGCAGCAGCTTGTCCGCGCCGGGTTCGAAGATGGCGACCATCGTCGCAAGGGTGCGTTCGACGGTGCCGGTGAGCGCGGCGCGGCTCGGGTCGCCGCCGCCGAACCGGGCCAGCTCCAGAGCCACCAGCGCGGTGCGCTGCGCGGGGTCGAGCACCGCCCAGAGCGGTGCGCCGATGCGCAGGTACCGGCGCCGCAGAAGGCCGGCGTGGCCCGAGTTGGCGGCGAACCGGTCGTCCAGCACCACGAGGTGGGGCCGGGGCACGCCCAGCGCGGCGGCGACCCGGTCGACCAGCGCGTGCAGCGCGGGCGTGTCGGCGCGGCGGGCGGTGACGACGTCGCGCGGCAGGGTGGCCGGCCGGGGCAGGGTCAGCACGCCGAAGAGGACCAGCACGGCGCCGGGGAGAAGCGCGACGCTGGGGAATCGCACCGTGCACAGCCATGCACCGCACACCAGCGTCGCGAAGGCACCCGCCTGCACGACGGCGGCGACGGCCGCGGTGGCGGCCCGGCGCAGGCGACTCGGTGCCGGTTCGGTGCGGACCAGCCGGCGGGCCCGCCGGTGCAGCCGCACGTCGAGCCATCGCCATCCGACGATGCCGTCCGCACTGTCCGTCATGAGTGAATTATGTGCCGTCGCCGTCAGAAGCGCCGCCCCGCGCGCCACGTCTGCTGCCAAACGCGGAACCGTCGGCCATGATGAGGAATGGCCAGGCGCCAGTCGGGAAATATCGTGGACCGGCATCCGACGATCGTGGTGTTGCCGCTCCTGCTCATGACGGCAATCTGGGTGAGCATTGATGCCCAGAGGCTGACCGCGGCGATGTCGGAGCGCGGTCGGTCGATGGTCACAGCGACGGTCGCGGGCGCGGCGCTCGGGGTCGTGAGCGTTGCCTTCCTCTTCTGGTGGGGCCGCAGGCAGCACCGGCTTCGATGACGGGAACACGTGCCGGAAGCCGCCGTCGGCGAGGATCTCGGTCGCGATGACCGTGGCGACGCCGAGGTGTTCGGCGAAGTGCGTGACGTGCGGGGCGAAGCCCAGCGACACGATCGCCTTGGCCGCGCCCGCGCCGATGTCGGCGCGCCGGCCGCAGGTCCCTGCTCCGCCACGCGGAGCCGCGCCGGGAGCAGCGGCCGCTGCCTAGGCGTTCGGGGCTGGAGTGCGTGGGAGCAGGACGGCCAGGATCAGGCCGGCGACCGCGAGGATGACGAGGACTGCGAGTGATGCGGCGTAGGGGTGGCGGCCGGGGTGGGCGGCGGAGACGATCACGGACCCGGCGAGTGCGGTGCCGAGGGATGAGCCGAGGTTGGACACGGCGCGGGACAGGCCGGAGATGTCGCCCTGGTCGCGGTCGGGGAATGTGGACTGGACCAGGTTGACCGAGGCGGTGAGCATGGTGCCCAGGCCTACGCCGGCGAGGAGCAGGCCAGGTACGGTGCGCCAGATGCCGGTGCCGCCGGCGACCAGCGCGAGCAGCGTGACCATGCCGGTCACGGTGAGGATGAAGCCGGCGAGGATCAGGGTGCGTTGGCTGCGATGGCGGGCGAAGCGTTCGGCGGCGGCGGAGGAGGCCAGGATTCCGGCCGTGGCCGGGGTGAGGGCGAGACCGGTCATGATGGCGCTGTAGCCGAGGGCGTTCTGCAGGTAGACGGCGGTGACGAAGAACGTGCCCTGCATGATCAGCCACTGCACCGCCTGCGTGCCCAGACCGAGGTTGGCGGCCCGGTTGCCGAACATGCGCAGGTGCAGCAGGGGTTCGCGGCCGGCGCGCTCGGTGCGGCGTAGGTGCAGCACGAAGGCGGCGAGGGCGACGACGCCGAGGGCGAGCGACGGCCAGACCGGGGAGACGCCGCCCTGCGCGATGAGGACGTGGCCGGCGACGGCGAAGTCCGTGCGGGCGGCGCCCCAGCCGTACCTGGTGGACAGCAGCACGCCCAGCACGACGAACAGCAGCCCGATGGCGGACAGCGCCGCGCCGGTCACGTCGAAGTGCGGGGCCGGGCCGGGGCGGGCGGGATCGGGCAGGCGGCGGATGAGTACGACGATCCACGCGATGACGATGACCTGCAGCAGGAACGACGCACGCCAGCTGACGAGGCTGGTGATGAGGCCGCCGATGAGCGGGCCGGTGGCGGCGCCGAGCGCGCCGGCGCCGCTGACGATGCCGAAGTACTTCGCCCGGATGGCCACGTCCGGGGACGCGACGGTGATCAGGATGTAGATCGGCGGGATCATCAGGGCGGAGCCGATGCCCTCCAGCAGCGCGTTGCCGAGGAGCATGACACCGAGGCCGGGGGCGATCGCGGCGAGCAGGGCGCCGGTGCCGTACAGCAGCAGCCCGGCGACCAGGCAGCGCTTGCGGCCCCACACGTCGGTGAGCTTGCTGCCCGGGATCATCAGGGCGGCCATGGTGAGCGTGAAGAGGGTGATGGTCGTCTGCACGCCGAAGACGGTCGTGTGCAGGTCGTGGGCCATCGGTGTGATGGCGACGTTCATCGCGGTGCCGGCATAGCTGCAGATGAACTGGGCCAGCGCGAGGGGCAGGATCATCGTCCGCGCGGCGTCCGCGGGCTGGCGGGTCGGCACCTGTCGATCGTCGGGTGTGCCGGGGGCCTGTCGCGCCATCCGCGCGGGACGATCCGGATCATGCCGGGCGGGTGAGCCCGCGCGCTGGTGGTCGCCGAACGGTGGAAGCCGAGGCATGCCGGTTCCAAGGGGGGACGATGGCGACCACGCACTGGTACCAACGCGGTGCCCGGAAAGACCGGTCTTCGGTGTTCGCCGAGGACTATCTGCAGGTGCTGATGCTCGGCGTCGTCACGGCGCTGTTCGGCCTGGCGGTGCTCGTGTGGCCCGGGCAGACGCTGCGTCTGCTCGGCGTCGTGGCCGGGATCTGGCTCATCGCGCTCGGCGTGACGCGGGGGGTGACGGCGTTGCGGTCGGACACCAGCTTCTCGCGCCGGATGCTGGCCGGTGTCATGGCGGTGGTGCTGCTGGTGGCCGGGATCACCTGTGTGAGCAACGCGAGCGGCGGGGTGGTCGTGCTGGCGACGCTGGTCGGCCTGGCCTGGCTGTTGAGCGGCTTCGCGGTGCTGCTTGTCGCGATGCCGGCGAAGGAGTCGACGCGGGGGTGGCTGAGTGCGCTCGGCATCGTCTCGGTGCTGGTCGGCGTCGCGTTCATGCTGTGGCCCGGGCCGTCGCTGACCATGTTGGTGCTGGTCAGCGGCATCGGCGCGGTGCTGATCGGTGTCGGTGAGGTCGCCCTCGCACTGCGGCTACGGACGGTCGAGTCCGGCCTGTCGCCGGATGCGCGGGCTCAGCCGCGGTCATGAAACCGCCGACGGGGTCTCTGGCGGTGAGCTGGGCCCGCGCCGAATCCACCGTCCCGGGTGTGGTTCCGTCCGTCCCGGCGGCGGTTCGGGTGGCCGGGGTGGGGTCAGGTGAGGGCGCCGGTCATGGCGACGACGATGGGCCCGAGCAGCGGCAGCACGATGTTGGACAGGGCGTAGACGACGGTGTAGCTCATCAGCGGGGTGGTGCAGAGCCGCTCAACCACGGAACTCACCTCGCCTCATCGCCACGGCTCCTCCGCCGAGGGCGAGGCGAGCGTCTTCGGCGTCGATGAGGCTGGACCGTACGCACGTGGCGACGGCAGGGGGGTTTGTCGTGGACCGGTACCCGGACATCAGTGACCATGGGCTCATCGGCGACCTGCAGACTGCCGCGCTGGTCAGCGGCGACGGGTCGGTGGACTGGATGTGCTGCCCGCGGTTCGACTCACCGAGCGTGTTCGCCGCGCTGCTGGACGCCGAGCGAGGCGGGTACTTCCGGATCGCACCTGACACCGACGACTACGTGAGCCGCCAGCTTTACCTGCCGGACACCGGGATGCTGATCACGCGGTTCATGACCCCCGACGGTGTCGGCGAGGTCACCGACTTCATGCCCATCGCCGGGGTGGTGGCCACCGACCGGCACCGCCTGGTGCGGATGATGCGGACGGTGCGCGGCACCATGCGTTTCACCATCGACATCAGGCCCAGGTTCGACTACGGCCGCATGCCGCACAAACTCGAGCTGTCCAGCGACGGCGCGGTCTTCGCCGCCAACGGCCTGGAGCTGACCGTGCACCCGGTCGGCGTCGCGGAACGCGACCGTGACCTTCAGCGCGACGGCGACGATCTGCACATCGCCCGAACCCTGCAGGAAGGGCAGATCGCCGGTGTGGTGCTCGAGTCCCAGGGCGGTCGTCCGACCCGGCTGCCGGTCGCCGAGCTCGAGCGGCTCGGCGCCGACACCGCCCGGTACTGGCGCGACTGGGTCAACGCCTCCACCTACCGCGGGCGTTGGCGGGAGACGGTCGCCCGGTCCGCGATCACACTCAAACTGCTGACCTACGCACCGACCGGCGCACCGGTCGCCGCGCCGACCGCCGGGCTGCCCGAGCTCACCGGCGGCGAACGCAACTGGGACTACCGCTACACGTGGATCCGCGACGGGTCGTTCTCGGTGCGCGCGCTGCTCGGCCTCGGCTACGTCGAGGAGGCGGCATCGTTCCGGCGTTGGCTGCGTGACCGTACCGTCGAGAGCTCGGGCACCTCGTCCGGCCCGCTGAAGATCATGTACCGGGTCGACGGGTCGTCGGACCTGACCGAGGAGACACTCGATCACTTCGAAGGCTGGCGGGGCTCCCGGCCGGTCCGCATCGGCAACGACGCCGCCGACCAGCTGCAGCTCGACGTCTACGGTGAGGCGCTCGACGCGCTGCATCGGGCCGACAGCCAGGGTCACGGGATGGCGTACGAGGGCTGGATGAGCATCGCCCGGATCATCGACTGGCTCTGCGAGCACTGGGACCAGCCCGACGAGGGTATCTGGGAGACCCGCGGCGGCCGTAAGGACTTCACGTATGGCCGCTTCCAGTGCTGGGTGGCGTTCGACCGGGCGATCAGGCTCGCCGTCGGCCGGGGCCGACCGGGAGACATCGCACGCTGGACGACCGAACGCGACAACGTCTATCGCCAGATCATGAGCCAGGGCTGGAACCCGCGGACCGCCAGCTTCACCCAACACTACGGCTCGGACGTGCTCGACGCGTCGCTCCTGCTCATGCCACAGCTGGGTTTCATCGCCCCCACCGACCCGAGGTGGCTGTCCACGCTGGACGCCATGGACCGGGAACTGGTCTCCGACAGCCTCGTCTACCGGTACAACCCCGCCGCGTCGCCGGACGGCCTGCTCGGCCACGAAGGCACCTTCTCGCTGTGCACCTTCTGGTACGTCGACGCGCTCACCGACGCCGGCCGGCTCACCGAGGCACGGCTGGTGCTCGACAAGATGCTCACCTACGCCAACCCGCTCGGCCTGTACGCCGAGGAGATCGGCCTCACCGGCGAGCAACTCGGCAACTTCCCGCAGGCGTTCAGTCACCTGTCGCTGATCAACACCGCGGTCCGCCTCAACCACCGACTCGACCACGGTGTCCACGCCACCGTCGCATGACCGGCGCCGGCAATGAGCCCCGCCGGGGCGCAGGAGCCGGAGGTGCGCGGCGGCTGGTGGTCGCGGCTGTTGCCGGCCTCGCAGCGCAAAACGGTCGGCGAGCTGGCCGACCAGGTCGACCTCGGCAGCGGGGACCGGGCTTCGAAACGGTCGGCGTTCTGGTCGATGCTGGTCCTCTCGGCGGTGATCGCCGGCGCCGGAGTGCTGGCCGACTCGACCGCGACCGTCATCGGCGCAATGATCATCGCGCCGCTGGCCAGGCCGATCATGGGCATGGCCCTGGGCATTGCGACGGCCGACCGGCGCCTGCTGCTGCGCTCGGCCGGTGTCGTCGCGCTCGGTCTCCTCGTCGTCGTCGGTGTCGGTGTGATCGCCTCACTCGCGGTACCGGGCGGCGTGAACCTGCTCGCCAACACGCAGGTGTCCGGGCGCACGTCGCCACGGCTCGCCGACCTGGTCGCCGCGATCGCCACCGGACTGGCCGGGGCGGTAGGGCTCTCCCGGCGCGACGTCGGCGACGTGCTGCCGGGTGTCGCCATCGCCATCTCGCTGGTGCCACCCCTCGCGGTGGCCGGGATCTGCCTCGGCCAGGGTGAGCTCGCGCTCGCTGCCGGCGCATCGGTGCTGTTCGCGTCGAATGTGCTGGCCCTGGTCCTGGCCGGCACGGCGGTGTTCGCCGGCTACAGCGACGCCTGGCAAGCCGCCCGGGTCACCCGGGCCTACGCGACCATGGCGCTGCTCATGGTGCTGGTGCTCGTCCCCCTCGGTGCCAACACAGCGGCCAACCTCCTGGTCAATGCATGGACGAACCGGATCACCGCTGCCGCCACCGACTGGGTCGCGGCCGTCCCCGGCGCCGAAGTCCGCACGGTCACCATCGCCGCGCACACCGCGACGATCGACGTCCTCGCGCCGCAGCAGCTCCCACCGGTCGGCAACCTGCTCAACGCGCTCCACGATCAAGTGCCCGCGGGAATCCGGATCGTCGTCAATCTGGCCGACGGCCAGCGCATCGACGCGGGCTCCGTCCGCTGAGCAGCCGACGGGACGGCTGCACCCTCGGGACGCAGTGCGCTGCCGACCCGGTATGAGACAGGCAGCGCGATCGGGAGCCGCGAGTGTCAGGTCGCCAGGTCTTCCTGCTGGTAAACATCAGGGATGCCGTCGGCGTCGAGATCGAGTTCCTCGATCTTGCGCAGGCGCCGGTAGTGGGCGTTGCGGATGCGCAGCACGACCGCGGCGAGGGTCGCGGCGGCCAGCGACCCGAGCAGGATGCCGATCTTGGCGTCGGCGTCGCGTTGCGTGCCGACACCGAACGCGAGTTCGCCGATCAGCAGCGACACCGTGAATCCCATCCCGGCGAGGATCGACAGTCCGAAGACGTCCCACCAGCTCAGCTCGGCCGCGAGCCGGGCGCGGGTGAACCGTTGTACCACCCAGGTCGTGCCGAGCACGCCGACCGTCTTGCCCAGCACCAACGCGGCGATCACGCCGAGGGTGACCGAGTTGGCCAGGCGGGCGCCGATCGGGCCGTGGCCGACGACGGTGACCCCGGCGGCGAAGAACGCGAACACCGGCACGGCGACGCCGGCGGACACGGGCCGCCAGCGCCGCTCGAACTGTTGCGCCAATTCGCAGCCGGTACCGTCGGCGCGGCGCCGCACCGGGACGGCGAAGCCGAGCAGGACCCCGGCGATGGTGGCGTGGACGCCGGAGGCGTGCATGAGCATCCAGGTGGCGCCGGCGAGGGGCAGCAGCACCCACCACGCGCGGACCTGCCGGTGGGTGAGCCACGCGAACAACCCGAGCGGGACCAGCATCAGCACCGCCGGGACGATCCGCAGGTCGTCGGTGTAGAAGAGGCCGATGACCGTGATGCCGAGCAGGTCGTCGACGACCGCGAGGGTCAGCAGGAACGTCCGCAGCGCCGCCGGCAGGTGGGTGCTGATGACACCGAGAACGGCGAGCGCGAACGCGACGTCGGTCGCGGTCGGCACCGCCCACCCGGCGAGCGCCCCCGGCACGCGGGCGTTGACCACCACGAAGATCAGCGCGGGGCCGATCATGCCGCCGACCGCGGCGAGGACCGGCAGCATCGCCCGCCGCGGGTCGCGCAGGTCCCCGGCGACGAACTCCCGTTTGAGCTCCAGCCCGGCCACGAAGAAGAACACGGCGAGCAGCCCGTCGGCCGACCACTGCGCCAGGGACAGGTCCAGGTGCAGCGAGTGCGGGCCGACCGTGACCGCGCTCAGCGTGTGGTAGGCGCCGCGCCACGGCGAGTTCGCCCAGGCCAGTGCCACGACCGCCGCGACCAGCAGCAGCGCGCCGCCGACCGTCTCGGTGCGCAGGATGTCGCCGATCCGGCTGACCTCGCCCCAGCTGCCACGGCCGAGCAGTAGCAGTCGCGGTCGGCGGCGGTCCGGTGCGGGGTGCATGCGGCTCCTGAGGGAAGGGTCGGCAAAACCATCGCCGACCAGACTTCCCGGCACACCTGACGCAAGGGTACGCGAGCGTCCGGTACGGCGAGGTCGCCGTCCCACGAACGGCAAGATCCTTCCCGGGCCGGCCGGGACGGAGTACGTTGCCGTGCGGAGCGCCGGGAAGTCTGGTCGGCAACGTCATCATCGTGCCCACCTCTTCATCCAGCTGCTGGTCCTGGCCGGGCTCCTGCAGAGTGTCTGGCCCATCGTCGGCGACGGCCCCACACCTCGTTGAGCCGCGGCCCTACCCAGGTGCTGCCAAAGCATCAGCACAAGGCGCAACGCGGCCCGCCGGCGCGCAAGCCCAGACCGCTCGCTCCCGGGTCCACGGCATCGAACGAAATCATGACGTCCCTTACCGGACCGGTGTTGCCGGGTTCCGGAAACACCGGTGGTCGATTGTCCGCCGGATCCCGACCTGGAAGTGCGGGGCGGCGACGGCGACGATGTCGGTATGACGAGCGACATCGCCGTGCACACCGAGGGCTTGACGAAGTTCTACGGTGCGCGTCGCGGCATCGAGGGCCTCGACCTGGAGGTCCGGGCCGGGGAGGTGATGGGGTTCCTCGGCCCGAACGGGGCGGGCAAGACCACCACCATCCGGCTGCTACTGGACTTCCTGCGCCCGACTCGCGGCCGGGCAGTCGTGCTCGGGCTCGACCCGCGCCGCGACAAGGCGGTCCTGCACCGCCGGATCGGGTACCTGCCCGGCGAGCTGGCGTTTCCGGGCCGGGGCCGGGCCGACGAACTGCTGCGGTTCTTCGCCGACGCGCGCGGCGGGGTCGCCTGGTCCCACGTGACCGAGCTGGCCGACCGTCTCGAACTGGACCTGTCCCGCCCGGTGCACACGTTGAGCAAGGGCAACAAGCAGAAGGTCGGCCTCGTCCAGGCGTTCATGCACCAGCCGGCGCTGCTGATCCTCGACGAGCCGACCAGCGGCCTGGACCCGCTGGTGCAGCACGAGTTCCTCGGCATGGTCCGCGACGCACGGGCGGCCGGCCAGACGGTGTTCATGTCCTCGCACGTGCTGGCCGAGGTGCAGCAGAGCGCGGACCGGGTGGCGATCGTGCGTGACGGCCGGCTCGCCGCGGTGGAGCGGGTCGAGTCTCTCGGCCGACGCGCCGTACGCACCGTCGAGATCCACTTCGACGACCCGGTCGACGCCGCGGAGTTCACCGTGCTGCCGGGCGTCAGCGACGTCGTCGTGTCCGGTCCGGTGCTGAGGTGCACCGTCGACGGCCGGCTTGATCCGCTGGTCAAGGCGGCGGCCCGGCATTCGGTCGTCGACCTGCTGTCGGCGGAGCCGGACCTGGAGGAGACCTTCCTGTCGTTCTACTACCACTCGGAGCCTCACGGTGAAGGAGCAGGCGATGCTGCCCGCGCTGGTGCGTAAGACGTGGCGGGACGACCGCCGGGCGATGCTCGGCTGGGCCGTCGGCGTCGCGGTGTTCACCGCCGTCTACACCGGGTTCTACCGCAGCTTCCAGGGCGCGGCCGAGCTCAAGCAGCAGGCCCTGCCGAAGGGGATGCTGGACTTCCTCGGCATCGCCGACATGCTCTCCCCAGCCGGTTACCTGCAGGCGACCGTATTCAGCCTCATCGGGCCGCTGCTGCTGCTCATGTGCGCGGTGACCTTGACGGCCCGCACGATCGCCCGGCCGGAGGAGGACGGCGGGATGGAGCTGCTGCTGGCGAACCCGCTGTCGCGGCGTTCGTTTGCACGGCAGCGGCTGGCCGCCGCCGGCGTGGCCGTCCTCTCGGTCGCGGCGATCCCGTGGGCGGTGCTGATGGCGCTCGTCCCCGCGATCGGCATGCACATCAGCCTGTCGAACGTGGCCGCCGCCGGCGCCGGGCTGGTCGCGCTGGTGTGGTGCTTCACCGGTGTGGCGTTCCTCGTCGGCGCCGCCACCGGCAAACGGGGCACCGTCCTGGCCGTCACCGGGGTCGCCGCCGTCGCCACGTACATGCTCAACGCGCTCGGCGGCATGCTGGGCGGCTGGCACTGGCTGCGCTGGCTGTCGCCGTTCCACTACTTCATCGGCACCGACCCGCTGCACACCGGCTGGCACCCGATCCAGTTGCTCGCGCTCGTCGTCGTCGGCACGGGTACCGCCGTCGCCGGGATCATCATGTTCGACCGCCGCGACGTCGGTGTCTGATCCGCAGCCCGGCGGCTGGCTGGCGGACGGGTGCGCCGCGATCCTGGACCTGCCCCCCGGCGTCCGCCGGCTGCGTGCTGCCACCGACCTCGGCCGTCGGGCCGCCGACGCCGGGTTACAGCCACCGGACCTGGTCAACGGGGTCCTGCACGCCGTCGCGGCGCACTGGCAGACGACCACGACCAGCCCCGCGGACACAGCAGCCGGTGTGCACGCCCGCGCAGCCGTCCTGCTGACCGACACACAGACGATCGTGACGGCGGCATTGCACGGCCACGCCCGGCAGACCCACGCCGAACTCGCCCGCCACGACCAGGCCCGCACCGCGTTCGTCAACGACCTGCTCACCGGCCGCGCCGACCCCGGACGGCTGGCCGAACGCGCCCAGCGGTACGGCATCCGCATCTCCGCCACCCACGTCGTCCTCGTCGCCCGTGCCACCAACCCCCGCAGCCGCGCCACGCTCACCGCCGACGTCGCGCACCGCGTCGACGCCGCACTCGCCCGCCGGTTCGGCGACGGCAACACCCTCACCACCCTCCGCGACACCGACCTCGTCTGCATCAGCGCCGGCGGCCTGCGCGGCATCGCCGCCGAGATCGCCCACCTGCTGATCACCGAGCTCGGCACCGACGGATGGCAGCTCGCCGTCGGCCGCGCCCATCCCGGCCTGCCGGGACTGGCGACATCACTCGACGAGGCCCGCAACACCCTCGACCACGCTGCGAAGCTCGGCTTCACCACCCCGGTACTCAATGCCGCCGACCTGCTCGTCTTCCCCGTACTGCTCCGCGACCGGGACGCGATCACCGACCTCGTCGACACCGTCCTCGGCCCGCTCACCACTGCCCGTGGCGGCGCCCGGCTCTACCTCGACACCCTCACCGTGCTGTTCGACAACCAAGGCAACTACACCGCCACCGCACGGCAGATGCACGTGTCGGTCCGCACCGTCACATACCGTCTCGACCGCATCCAGCAACTCACCGGCTACCACCCCGGCGAACCCACCCAACGCTTCACCCTGCAGGCCGCCGTCCTCGGCGCACGACTGCTCGCCTGGCCACCCACCGACACTTGAGCCTCCCCGTCACCCGACGCGGCTATGTATGGTCATCAGTGGAGCGCCGGGAAGTGGTGGGCACCTTCGCACCGATGCTCAACTCGCGCCGGCGCCGAGCCTCGGCGCGGTGTTCGTCTGGAGGCAGAGCGCGGCGATGTGGTCGATCGCGGCGCCCGGTAGGTGGGCGGTCGGGGTGAGGTCGGCGGGCAGGTCGGGGCCGACAAACACGGACATGCCGCAGGCGCGCAGCATCGGCACGTCGCCGTGGCTGTCGCCGACCGCGGCGACGTCGGCCAGGGACCAGCCGCGGGCCGCCGCGTACTGTTCGAGCAGCACCGGCTTCGACGACGGGAACACGTGCCGGAAGCCGCCGCCGGCGAGGATCTCGGTCGCGATGACCGTGCCGACGCCGAGCTGCTCGGCGAAGTGCGCGACGTGCGGGGCGAAGCCCAGCGACACGATCGCCACGTCGATCCCGGCGGCGTGCAGAGCCGCGATGCCGGCCGCGGCGCCCGGGGCGAGCGGGATGTCGGCCAGGGGAGCGGTGAGCTGCTCGGGGGTCCAGCCGCACAGCAGCGCCCAGACGGCGTCGCGGATTTTGATGATGGCGTCGTCGCCGCGGGCCCGTTCCCAGATCGCCATCTGTTCGGCGAAGCCGTGCCTGGCCGCCGTCGCCTCCAGGCACGTTGGCCCCCGGGTCAGCGTCCCGTCGAGATCGAACGCCACCAACCGCACCACCATGCGACCAGTCTGCCGTACCAAACGCCGGAGAACGCCGCGTCCGATCGCCGCCAGACGTGGGCCGCGCGGCGCGGAAGGCTGGTCCGCATGACGACGAGCACGCTTGAAGGCAAGGTGGCCCTGGTGACCGGCGGAGGGCGCGGGATCGGCGCCGCCGTGGTGCGGCGCCTCGCGGCCCAGGGCGCCGACGTGGCGTTCACGTTCCAGCACGACGAAGGGCGGGCGAAGGAGACCGCCGACGCCGTGACCGCGACCGGGCGCCGGGCCGTCGCGATCCAGGCCGACAGCGCCGACCCCGCCGCGGTCGCCGGGGCCGTCGACCGCACCGCGGCGGAGCTCGGCCGCCTCGACATCCTGGTGAACAACGCCGGCGCCTTCCTCCTCGGCCCCATCGAGGAGCTGGGCCTGGAGGCGTTCGAGGAGACGGTCGCGGTCAACGTCCGTGCGCCGTTCGTGGCCAGTCAGGCGGCGGTGCGGCACATGGCGGCCGGCGGCAGGATCATCAACATCGGTAGCAACGTGGCGGAGCGGGCCGTGTTTCCCGGGTTCAGCCTGTACGCCATGAGCAAGACCGCGCTGGTCGGCCTGACGAAGTCGCTCGGGCGTGAGCTGGGCCCGCGCGCGATCACGGTCAACCTCGTCAATCCGGGTGCCACGGACACGGACCTGAACCCGGCGGACGGTCCGAACGCGGCCACCATCAACGGTTTCACCGCGCTCGGGCACTACGCGGACCCGGCCGACGTCGCGGCGACGGTCGCGTTCCTGGCCGGCCCCGACAGCCGGTACATCACCGGCGCCACCGTCAACGTCGACGGCGGTTTCACGATCTGACAGTCAGGAGTCGAAGCCGAGGCCGAGCCGGTCCAGGGTGCGCAGCCACAGGTTGCGGCGGCCGTCATGCGCGTCGGCGCGGGCGATCGACCAGCGGGTCAGCTGGATCACCCCGGACCGGACCGGCTCCGGCGGGAACGGCACCGGCTTCGAGCGGACCATCCGCAGCCGGGTCAGCGGCGTCGGCTCGCCGGAGAGCAGGTCCAGCATCACCTGCGCGCCGAAGCGGGTCGCGCCGACGCCGAGGCCGGTGAAGCCCGCCGCGTACGCGAGCCGGCCGCCGTGCCCGGTGCCGAAGAACGCGCAGAACCGCGAGCACGTGTCGACGACACCGCCCCACGCGTGCGTGAACCGCAGCCCCTCCAGTTGCGGGAACGTCTCGAAGAAGTGGGTGGCGAGCTTGTCCGATGTGGACGGTCGCTGGTCGTACGCGGGACGGATCGCGCCGCCGTTGTGGTAGACGGCGTCGTAGCCGCCCCACAGGATGCGGTCGTCGTCGGTGCGGCGGTAGTAGTGGAACTGGTTCGCGGCGTCGGCGATGCCCTGCCGCCGGGCCCAGCCGATCGACGCCAGCTGCCCGGCGGTGAGCGGCTCGGTCATGAGCGCGTAGTCGTACACGGGGACGATGAACGGCCGGACCCGCCGCAGCGGCGACCGGAACGCGCCCGTCCCCAGCGCGACCTTCGCCGCGGTGACCGAACCGTCGGGGGTGCGCAGCCGCAGCCCCGCGCCGGCGGGGGAGATGCCGGTGACGCGGGTGCCCTCGTGGAAGCGGACCCCGAGCGCGGCGCACGCGTCGGCGAGCCCCCACGCGAGGCGCGCCGGGTCGAGCAGCGCCGTGCCGTCGCGGTCCCAGACGGCGGCCTCGTAGGTCGCGCCGCGGACCTCCGCGCGGATCGCGTCCCGGTCCAGGAACTCGACCCGCCGTCCCGACCGCTCCGACAGCCGCTGCTGCTCGAGGAGCCCCGGCACCTGCCAGGGGGCGGTGGCGACCGACAGCTCACCGGTGCGTTCGAAGCCGCAGTCGATCTTGTACCGCTGGAGCGTCGCCTCGATGCCGTCGAGGTTCTCCCGGCCCAGCGCTTCGAGGGTCTCGATCTCGTCGGGGAAGCGCTCGGCGCCGTTGGCGAGGCCGTGGGTGAGGCTGCCCGCGCAGAACCCGCCGTTGCGCCCGCTCGCGGCCCACCCGATCCGGCGGCCCTCCAGCACGACGACGTCGAGCCCCGGGTCGCGCTCCTTCGCCAGCAGCGCCGTCCACAACCCGCTGAACCCGCCGCCGACGACCGCCAGGTCCGCGTCCGCCGCCCCGCGCAGCGGCGGGTGCGGTGGCCTCTGTGGCCGGTCCAGCCAGAACGGCGTGCCGGCGGCGTCGCGCAGCGCGGGGTGACCCATCGCCGAACTGTACCGGCGCTTCACCCGACGCCGGTGGTGTTCGAGCGCGTGGGTCGCCGGGCGCGTCGATACACTGGCGTCGTGGCCGCGGACGACCTGCTGTTCGTCGTGCTCGACGGTGCCGGCGGCTGTCTCGTGGCGCTCGACGAGCCGAGCTTCGCCGAGCCGGTGTCCCGCACCGGCCGCGACGGCATCATCCACCTCATCCCGGCCCGCGCCGGCGCCCGTCCGGGGCCGCCCCGCCGCACCTCGCTGCGGCTGGCGACGGGCACCGCCGCCGGCGCGTCCGCCGCCGCGACCGTGCTGCTCACGCCGCTGGCCGGCGCCGCACTCGGCGCGGCCGCGCTGGCCCTGGGCACCGCCGGCGGGCGGGTGAGCTGGGAGGACCGGCGGGTGGCCCTGCACCGGCCCGCGGACACCGCCGTGTTCGCCGAGGCGTTCAGCGCCGTGCAGGCGACCCTGCTGGTGTGGCCGCGCCTGCGTGACCTGGTCTCCGTGCCCGCCCCGAGCGAGCCGCTCGCCGGGTCGCTGTGGACCCTCGCCGGTCTCCTGCACGACCGCGCCGCCGCCGGCCGGCGGCTCATCGACCTGGCCCGCGCCGCGGCCGGCCTGCCCGCCGGCCCCGCGTCGGCGGCGCTGCACGCGTCGCTCGCCGACCGGCGCGCCCGCCTCGGCGAGACCCTGACCGGCCTCGACGCCGAGATCGGCCGCCGGGTGCGGGCCCTGGAGTCCCTCGCCGGGGAGTGCGTCGACCTGGTCCGCGACGAGCGGGCCGTCCGCGCCGCCGTCGACGCCGTCCGGCGGGCCGACGGCCTGCTCGACCGGCTGCACCCGGCCCGCGACCCGGGCGTCGAGTTCGCGGAGCTGACCAGCTCGATCATCGGCGCGTACCGGGACCTGACGCACCTTCCTTGACCTTGACACGGTGACAAGCCGTTCACTGTGTCGCAGGAGGTGGTCGAGATGACCATGCAGGCCGTCCAGGCACTGGAGCACAGGAGTTCGTCGGTACGGCTGAAGGCGGCCCTCGCCGTCGGCACCGCCCCCGACCCGTCGCTCGTCGACACCCTGGTCACCCGGTGCGCGGTCGAGCCCGACTTCTTCGTGCGGGACATGCTCACCTGGGCGCTCACCCGCCACCCGGCGGCGGCGACGGTCCCCAGGCTGATCGGCGAGCTGCGGTCGGAGCGGGCGCAGGCGCGCAGCCAGGCGCTGCACACGCTGTCGAAGATCGGCGACCGGCAGGCGTGGCCGGCGATCACCCGCGAGCTGCTCACCGACGCCGACGACACGGTGGCGCGCACCGCGTGGCGGACGGCGGTCGCCCTCGTCCCGTCCGGCGCCGAGGGTGAGCTGGCCGGCGTGCTGGTGACCCAGCTCGGGCGCGGCGACCGCGAGACGCAGCTGAGCCTCAGCCGGTCGCTGGTCGCGCTCGGTGAGATGATCGAGCCGGCCCTGCGCGCCGCGGCGTCGAGCCCGCTGCCGCTCGTACGGCAGCACGCCGCCGCCACGGATCGGCTGCTGCGCGACCCGGACGCCGGCTTCGTGCTCGCGGTCGAGGAGGCGAAGCGCGTCAGGGCCCTCGGCCCGGCCGCCACTGCCCAGGAGGAGTGACTCGCTTTGCTGATCGGTGACGTGGCCCGGCGGTCCGGCGTGAGCGCCCGCATGCTCAGGCACTACGAGTCGCTCGGCCTGGTGCGGCCGACCGGCCGGACCGTCGGCGGCTACCGCGAGTACTCCGACGACGACATCCGCCGGATCTTCCACATCGAGAGCCTGCGGACCCTGGGCCTGTCGCTGCGTGAGGTCGGCCGCGCCCTGGACGACCCCGGCTTCACCCCGTCGGACCTCGTCACCGACCTGATCCGGCAGACCACGGACCGCATCGCGGCCGAGACCGACCTGCTCACCCGGCTGCGCCGGATCGACGCCGCGGAGCCCGCCGCCTGGGACGACGTCCTGCAGATCGTCGCCCTCCTGCAGGCGCTGGGCTCCGACAGCGCCGGCCGCCGCCAGCGCGCCGCCCTGACCTCGGCCGCGGACGCCCCGACGGACGCACTCGTCGAGGCCGCCCTGAGCGAGTCGGACCCGAACGTCGCCGGCGCCCTGCGCTGGGCCCTCGCCCAGTCCGGCGACGGCGGCCTCACCCTGCTCGCCGAGGGCCTCACCGCCCCGGACCCCGCCGTGCGGGACCGCGCCGTGCAGTCCATCGCCGAGATCCCGGACGCCGCGGCGACCACCCTGCTCCGGTCCGCCCTCACCGACGCCGACGTCACCGTCCGCCGGCACGCGGCCCTCGCGCTCGGCCCCCGCGGCGCCGCCGACGCGGTCCCGACCCTCATCGACATGGTGGTCGACGGCGCGAACGACGTCGACGCCGCCGACGCCCTGACCACCCTCGCGGCCGACCCCGACCTGGCCGAGCGGATCGCGACCGGCCTGACCGCCCGCATCACCCCCGGCGCGGACGCGGCACCGGTCCGCCGGCGGCTGGCCCAGGCCCTGGCGGACATCCCGGGCGGCACCGCCTCGGACGCTCTCGGGGTTCTCGCCGGAGACGAGGATCGTGGCGTCGCCCTCACCGCGGCGTACGTCCTCCAGCTCCGCGCCGGACGGGCGACGGGGGCTCAGTAGTAGCTGTGCATGATCTCCGTCGACCACGCGGGCTGGCGGACCTCGCCGCGTGGTCCGAACTCGGTCATGTACGGCTTGATGTCGAGCACGGGGGTGCCCGCGACCGCGTCCAGGCCGCTGACGTGCAGGTCGAGCCCGACCACCCGGTGCAGGCGGCACCGTGACCCGTCCAGCCGGATCACGGCGTCGACGCCGTCCCACGCGTCGTCGAAGACGTCCGCCCGGCCGCCGAGCACGTGCGCGACCGGCTGCACGGTCACCGCATCCGCCTGGTTCTCGTCCTGCACTGGCAGTTCCCCCGTTCCGTAGGCGAGCATCCTCGCAGGTGCCGCGGGTCAGCCCACCGCCACGGGCTCGGGACGCTGGGCCGCTTCGGCGGGCCTGGTCAGGCGGCCGGTGACGAACAGGCCGGTGGAGACCAGCAGCGAGCCGACGGCGAGGATGCCCATCGCGGTCGCCGGTTGGGTGTGCTGGGCGATGAGGCCGCCGAGGGTGGCGCCGACCGCCTGCATGGCGAGCAGCCCGGAGCCGAACAGGCCGAGGGCCTGGCCGTGCAGCGACTCGGGGGTGGTGGCGAGGAGGCGGTCCTGCAGCAGGAGCGTCGCGCCGTACCCGACGGAGGCGACACCGGCGATCGCCACCGCGACCGGCAGCGGCGGGTCGAGGAAGAACAGCAGGTACGGGGCGGCCAGCAGCCAGCGCAGCGGGCCGCTGAGCCGGTACCGCAGCCGCGGCGGCACGAACCGGCCCGCGATCGCGTCGCCGGCGAGCATGCCGATCGCGGCGGCGACGAACAGGATGCTGGCCGCGGCGGGGGAGTACGGCACGAACAGTGCCTCGCAGCCGACGATGAGGCCGTTCGGCACCCACATGGCGATGTAGGTCGCGGGCCGCCACACCTTCCGGTTGCCGTGCCAGGTCGCCCGCACCGACGGCCGGTCCGTCGCCCGCGGCGGCCGCGCGGTCAGGCCCAACCGGGCGATGAGCGCCGACACCGCCTGCAGGGCCGCGCCGGCGACCAGCGCGCCGCGCGGGGACACGGCCGCGACGAGCGCGCCGCCGGCGGCGAAACCGAGGATCTGCATCGCGCCGATCGACATATTCAGCAGCGAGCGGCCCAGGATGTAGCCGTCGGCCGGGAGGATCTCGGCGAGCAGCCCGTACCGGACGCCGCCGCCGACCGACGCGGCGAGGCCCTGCGCGAGCACGACCGCGAACACGGCGGCGATCGGCAGGCCCGGCACGGCCAGGACGGCGGTCGTGACCGCGGCGAATACGGCGAGGCCGGTGAGCGCGGCCCGCGGCGGCACCCGGTCCGCCCATGACAGCAGCGTCGCCGCGCCGATCAGCTGCGCGAACGACGCCCCGAACATGCTCAGCGCCGACAGCAGCGGCGAGTCGGTGGCCGCGAAGACGAGGGTGCCGAGCCCGATGCCCGCCACGGTCCCCGCCGCGACCTGCCCGGACAGGGTCGCGAACAGGGCGGGGAACTCGGGCGTGCGGAACAGTTGCCGGTACGTGCGCATGATCGGCATCGTGCTGCGCCGGCACCGCCGCACGGTACAGTTTCGGGTGGAGGCGAAACGTGGGGTTCTGGCAGATCGGCACGGACGTGCTCGCCGGCAGCCGGTTCGTCGTGTCGCCGCTCGCCGAGACGGTCGCGTGCCTGTCCGCGCTCGGCGGCCAGCACGCGGTGTCGGCGCCGCAGCGGGAGTGGCTCGCCGCGCACCGGCCGGCGTTCGACGCCCGCTACGCCGGCGACCCGTTCGTGCGGCCGTTCCTGCGCGCCGCGATCCGCCCCGGCTGGATCGCCGACTTCCTGGTCACGCCGCCGCAGACGCCCGGCGAGACGTTCCAGACCGAGCTCGCCCGGCTGCGCGCCACCCCTCCCGCGCTCGCGCAGGAGCACCTCGGCCTCGGCGAGGCCGTGCCGGACGTGCTGCGCGCCGGTGACATCGCCGACCGCGCCGCCGACCTCGTCGAGTTCGTGTGGTCGCAGCTGGTACTGCCGGGCTGGCCCCGCCTGCGCCGCGTCTTCGAGGCGGACATCGTGTCCCGCACCGACCGGCTCAGCACCGGCGGGTGGGCCGCCGTCCTGGACGGGATGCGGCCCGGCATGCGCTGGCTCGGCGACGGGCGCCTGCAGATCAACACGTACGACTACGCGCCGCTCGACGTCACCGACGCCGCGCTGCTGTTCATCCCCACGACCGCCGCCCGCGGCTGGGTCGGCTGGGACGAGGCGGCCACCTCGTACTCCGTCATCTACCCCTGCACCGGCTGGCTCGCCGACACCGGCGCGACACCCACCGACGCGCTCGCCCGGCTCCTCGGCCCGCTGCGTGCCACCGTACTGACGCTGCTGGCCGCACCGCTGAGCACCACCCAGCTGGTCGCCCTGACCGGCACCACCCTCGGCTCCGTCGGCGGCCACCTCCGGGTCCTCCTCGACGCCGGCCTCGTCACCAGACGCCGCTCGGGCCGCTCCGTCCTCTACTACCGCACCCCCGCCGGCGCCGCCCTCCTCGACGCCGCGAAAGCCCCGGGCGGACGCTCGCACGCGTCCGGATGATGGTGCCGTGACATGGCCTGGACGACGTGGAGGCGTTCTCCGCGGCGCTCGGCGGCTGGCACTCGATGTACGGCTGGGAGTTCCTCGACCGCCCGGCACGGACCGCCGACTGGCCCGGCGAGCCGAGCCTCACTGTCGACCTGCGCCCGGGCCCGGCGCCGCACACGCTGTTCTGGTTCACCGAAGGCTGGAAGGCCGGCGAGGGCACCGGCTACTGCATCGAGGGCACCGTCGAGTTCGCCGGCCTCGAGGTGACCCGCGCCGACGGCACGCCCGTGCCCGTCGAGGAGTTCATCGCCGACGCGCGCCACTACTGGGACGTGCTGTTCGGCCGGCGCGGCGCGCCCCCGCAGCCGCAGGTGGTCCCGGCCGCCGCCCCCTCCTGGCGCCAACCCGTCCCCTTCGAAGACGAGGACTGAGCGCGCCGGCTTCCGCCGTAAAAACGTGGCCGCGGATGCATCCCCCCAGCAGGTGGCGGGTAGGGGCCACTCCGGAACCCGTATCACGAGGAGGACGAGATGGGACTCATCGACAAGGCCAAGGACCTCGTCGGCAAGCACGACGACAAGGTCGACGAGGGCATCGAGAAGGCCGGCGAGCAGGCCGACAAGCGCACCGGCGGCAAGTACACCGAACAGATCGACAAGGGCGTCGACGCCGCGCAGCAGCGCACCGGTCAGGGCGACACCCGGCGGTGAGCCGGGCACCCTGATCGCGGGGGCGGGCGCGGGAGTCACCGCGGCCGCCCGGCGCACGCCGCTGGACGAGCCGGGCAGCCCGGTCGGGATCCGGGTCCGGTGAGGTGCGTGGCACCGGTGCCGGCAGACACCGGTGCCACGCGCGCGTCATGCCGTCCGGGGTCCTGGCTCCGGGTGGCCCGCCGGAGGGGGACGGCGGTGACGGATCTCAGTGAACGCCACAGGACTTGCGAGCCGATTGCGCCAGGCTGTCGGCGATCCGTCACGGCGCGAAGGTCCGGCCTGCTGCCAGGGTGAAGACCAAAGCCAGCACGGCCACGCCGAGCAGCGCGCCGCGCAGGTCGCCGCTCTCGGCCAGCAGACCTACGTAGGCCGGGCCGAGCAGGAAGCCCAGGTAGGCGGTGGCGGCGACGGTGGAGGTGGCCCGGCCGTGCTGAGCGGGGTCGGTGCCTCGCAGGCTGCGGCTGAGCAAGGTGGGGAACAACGTCGCGGTGCCCAGGGCGGCCAGCACCAGCCCGACCAGGGCAATGGCGACCGACGGGGCGGTGGCCAGTGCCGCGCTGCCCGCGGCAGCCAACGCGCCTCCACCGAGCAACATCGCGGTGGGGTGGCTGCGTGACAGCGGCGCCAGGCTCAGGCGCGCCAGCGCGGCGGTGGCGGCGAAAGTCGCCGGGGCCGCGGCCGCCAGCTGGGGTGAGGCGTTGAAGACGTCGGTGAGCATCACCGCTCCCCAGCTCTGATGGGCGTTCTCGATGGCGTAGGCCAAGGCAGCCACCAGTCCCACGACGAACAGGGGTGAGGTCGGGCTGATCCGGCGCAGCAGGCCCGTGAGCCTGCGTGCGCCACGGGGCGCGGCCGCGCCGGAGTCGGCCGGTGCCCCGCGCTCCTGACGGGTACCGGCATCGCCCTGGTGCGCCGGAATCTGCAGCGACGTGCTGGTCAGCTGGGCAGCCGCGGCCAGAGCGCACATCACCGCCGCGACCATGGCGAAGGCCACCAGCAGTGACAACCCCGCACCCAGCAGCGCTCCGGTGGACAGGCTGGCGATGACCACGCCCACGGAGAACAGCCCGTGGGATCGGGTGAGCAGAGGCTTGGCGGTGGCGTGCTCTGCGCGGCCGGCCAGGGTATTGATGGCCACGTCCGCGGCACCGGAGGCGGCGCCGACCACGAGCATTCCGATGATCAGCAGCACCACCCCGTCGGCGCCGGCGGTGATGAGGAGGCCAGCACCGGCCAGCGCCGCCAGCAGCCATGACGCCACGCGGAGCCCGTAGCGGTCCACCGCGCGTCCGGTGAAGGCCATCGCCGGTAGCGCCCCAAGGCCGATGAAGAGCAAGGCGGTGCCCAGCTGACCCTCGCTGACCCCGGCCTGGGTGCGCAGTGTGGGAAGGGCGGCTCCCCAGGCGCCCCAGAAGATTCCGAACGCGGCGAACGCCGCGTAGGGCGCGTAGGCGGCACGGGCACCGACGGCAGGTGGACGGGTCGCGGAGGCGACCGTGTCTTGACTCATGCGTCGTAACGTTACACAAGCACTCGTCGTAACGATACACAGCAAGATACGATGTCGTTGTGCCCACACCTGCGCGACGACGTCCCACCGTCAAAGACGTCGCGAAACAGGCGGGGGTCGCGCCAATGACGGTCTCCTACGCCTTCAACCACCCCGCGCGGGTCGCCGAGGTCACCCGGACCCGGGTGCTGGAGGCCGCGGCCCGGCTGGGCTACCGCCCCGACAGCACCGCCCGGGCCCTGCGCTCAGGGCGCGCCAAACAGCTGGGGGTGGTGGTCGGGGAGCACCTGTCCTACCTCTTCGACAACCCGCAGGCGGCGCAGTTCCTGGCCGGGATCACCGACGTCTGCGTCAGCGAGGACCTGGGAGTGGTGCTGATTCCCACCCGGGGGGATGCCTCCGACGTCGACCGGGTGCTGGCAGCGGCGGTGGACGGCTACGTGCTGTGGACCACCGTCGCCGATGACCCGGTGCTGGCCGCCGTCGCGAGCAGCGGGCGACCCGCTGCTATCCAAGGCGGTCCCGCCCACCCGGGGATGGTGTGCATCGGGCCCGATGACCGCGCGGCGGCGGCAGCGGTCGCGGCGGCCACGCCGCTGGCCGAAGCGACCCCCGTCATCATCAGCTTCCCCCTGGACCGGCGCCGCGCCAGCGGCGTCCTGCGCGGCCGCGACCTGCCCCCCGACCTGGTGGACCTGCAGGCGGTCCCCTTTCCCGTCACCGGGGCTCGTCTGGCCGGCTACCGCGATGCACTGACCGAGGCCGGTCAAGACTGGGGCGACGTGCGGATCGCCGTGGTGGAGCGCAATCAGCGCGAACTGGGTGAGGACGCCGCCGCAGCGCTGCTCGAGACGCTGGAGGGCGCTGGCCCCGTGGTGGTGCTGGCGATGAGCGATGAACTGGCGCTGGGGGCCCGCTCAACGGTGGGCCGCACACAGCGGGAGGTGACACTCACCGGGTGGGACGGCTCGCGAGAGGCCACCACCTCAGGAGTGTGGTCGGTGGCGGCCTCGTTGCGCGAGCAGGGCCGTTCGTGTGCACGAGCGGCCCTGTCGGGCGAGCTCGATCGACACCAGGTGCCATGGACCGTGGTCGCGCCCGACGGACGGCCAGTCGCCGACCGGTAAGTGCCGTGAAGGTGTCTCGCAAGCGGACCGGCGTGCATCGGCGGCCTTCAGGGCACCTGTCGATAGTGGCAATCGGCATCACGGTCATGCCGCCGTCCGCGCGGGGCGGTGGCCGCCTTGCCCCAACGCCGACCCTGCCAGTTCCTTGACTCAAGACATGCGTCAGAAGTCGAACGCCTCGAACGCCTCGAACGCCTCGTCCGCCGGGACTCCGGCCCGCCCGGCCAGCGCCGCGACGGCGTCGCCGACCTGCTCGCGCCGGAGTGTGTCCAGGGTGAGCAGCGACGCGTGGATGGTGTTGAAGCGGTCCACCATGGCGAGCAGGATCTGCCGCGGGTCTGCGTCGTTCGCCGCGATCGCCCGTGCCGCGTCGGCGTATGCCTTGCACGCGACGGTGGCGGCGCGCGGGTGGTCGTCGGCCCAGTCGCGGAACGGGTTGTCGAGGTTCGCCGCGAGCCACGTGTCGGACCTGGCCCCGCGCAGCGCCAGCCGCACGCCGCCGCGACGGTGCCGCCGCCGCAGCCCGGCCGCTGCCGAGGCGCGCAGCCCGTCGACGGTGAGCACCCGCAGGCCGGGCAGGTCCGGCAGCGTGTCGGCGTGCAGCCCGTACGCGCCGGAGAGCCCGACGACGGTGAGCCCATCGAGCCCGGCCAGACCGGCGGCAGCATGGAGCTCTCCTGGCGGTCGCTGCCACCGTACGCGCAGCGACCGCAGTCCGGGCAGCGCTTCGCGAAGTCCCGCCACCGACACCGTGCCCGCGCCCCGGAGGTCCGCCACCGGCACCTGGTCGAGACCGCTCGGCAGCACCGTGCCGACGCCGGCACCGTCGACCGCGAGCCAGCACCGGCCCGGCGCGACGATCCTGCCGGGCAGGCCCGCGCCGTCGAGCGTGAGGCGCTGCAGCGCGGCCGGAAGCCGCACCAGCGAGACCGCCGGGCCGGACACCCGCAGATCGGCCAGTGCGGTGCCGCTCAGGTCCACTGTGGACGGCGCGTCCGTCCACACGAGCGTGTCTATGCACGGCCTGGCGGCCAGCGCCGCGGCGAGCCCGCGGTCGGCGCCGGACCAGGTCAGCTCGGTGCAGCTGGGGAAGCCGTCCAGCGCCCGCCAGTCGACCGCGCCGGTGTGCGGCACGGCGCCGGGGGCGGTGAGGTCCAGTCGGCGGGCGTTCGTGCTGACCTGCAGCAGGCCGGCGCCGAAGTCGCCGAGCACGTCGGAGCGGCCCGACAGGTACACCGCCCGCGCCGCCGCCGGCACGAGCGCGTCCCACCGCCGCTGCGCCGCGGCGGCAAGCTGCAGAGTGGTCCAATCCGCGTAGGTCGCCGGCGGGTCGCGGAGTTCGGCGGGGACCGGGAGGTGGCCGAGCCACTCGAGCTCGGGTGGGATCGGGTGGGCGGTGGCGTGGAGGTGCATGAGGAGGCCGCCCTGTCCGTGGTGGGTCGGCTCCAGGGGGCGGGCGGTGCGGAGGTCGTCGAGGGTGGGCGGGGCGGGCGACCACCAGGCCAGGGCGGCCACCGCGGAGCCGGACGTCACCTGGCACGCGCCGTAGCCGCCGCCGGGCAGGGGCATGGCCGCGACGCTGCCCGCGTCGCGTTCGGGCTCGTACATTCCGGCGATCCTCAGGTGGCGGGGTGTCAGCCGGTCGGGTCCAGGGCGGCGGGGGCGGTCATGTTGTGTTCGCGGATGAGGGCGAGGGCCTGGTGCTCGTCGCGGGTGGCGATGGCGTCGATGAGGGCGGCGTGCAGGTCGTAGCGGCTCTGGATGTACTCGGGAAGGGCCTGGTCGCCCAGGGGCTGCACGGCGAGGGTGTGCGACTCGATGATCTCGAGCAGGCTGAGGTAGAACGAGCGGAGCATGGCGTTGGGGGTCACGTCGGCGATGCGGGCGTGCAGGGCCCAGTTGGCGTGGATGAAGGCGATGCCGTCCAGGTCGGCGGCGGCGGCGCGCATGCGGTCCAGCTCGCGGCGCATGGCGGTGACGTCGGTGGGGCCGGCGTGGCGCAGGGCGTCCTCGACGAGGAGGGGGTCGAGGGCGTCGCGGAGGCGGACGGCGTCGGCGACGGAGGCGGCGTCCTCGTCGAGGGCGAGGACCGAGTTGCCGAGGCGGACGAGCGGTGACTGCCGGTTGGCGAAGAGGCCGCCGGTGCGGCCCGGGCGGACGTCGATGACGCCGCGGGCCTGGACGAGGCGCAGCGCCTCGTTGAAGGTGCCGACGGACACGCCGCAGTAGACGCGGAGCTCCTCCTTCGTGCCCAGGCGGGCGCCGGGCTCGGCGGCGGCGGCGAGGGCGGCGAGCCGCTCGGCGGCCTGCTCGGGGCGGCGCGGGGCCGCGGCGCGTTCCCAGTCGGCGCGGCGCAAGGCGGGTGGATCGGCAACCATCAGCGCCTCCAGCGTCGGTCGGACCAGTCCCGAAAAACTACCATGCTGATTTAGCCCGGAACACTTGACGGGCGACCGCACCCGAACCAAGCTGGCTAAACCAGCATGGTGGTTTGAAGGGAGCGGTCATGCGGGATCAGGACTTCCGGGACCTCATGGCCGGCGTGTGCGCGCCGGTCACCGTCGTGACCACCGCCGACGGCGACGGCCCGCACGGCGCGACGGTCAGCTCGTTCGCGTCGCTGTCGCTGCGCCCGCCGTTGGTGACAGTCGCGCTGGACCGCCGCTCCGCACTGCTGGCACGGATCCGCGGCAGCCGCCGCTTCGGGGTGAACGTGCTCCGCGACACCGACGACGACCTGGCGCTGCTCTTCGCCCGCCGCGACGCGGACCGCTTCGGCCAGGCCGACTGGCACCCCTCGCACGGGCTGCCGCGGCTGGAGACCGCGGCGGCCTGGGCGGTCTGCGAGCTGTCGCAGGTCGTGGAGGGCGGCGACCATCTCCTGCTCGTCGGGCTCGTCACGCACGCCGAGTCGAGCGGCCTGTCGCCGCTGATCTACGGGTACCGCACCTTCGGCACCCACTCGCGCTTCGCGGCCCGGCCGAGACCCCCGATCGCCGACAGCATCGCCGCCTGCGCGCGCTAGCCGAGCGCACACCAACAAAGGCGCGCACCGAACAGACCCGCCCGCCCGGCACACGCCGTACAAGAGCCGCCAACGCCAACAGAAGCAACCAACACCCCACAAGGAGCTTCGATGACCGCCGTGCACACCGAACCCGTCAGCGCCGCCGAACTCGTCGCCCGCGCGAAGGAGCTGCGACCGCTGCTGGAGCGCAACGCCGCCGCCGGCGAGCGGGACCGGAGGGTGGTCGAGGAGAGCATCCAGGCGCTCACCGACGCCGGCCTGTTCAGGATCGCCGTGCCGAAGCGGTACGGCGGCTACGAGACCTCCCTGCGCACGATGCTCGACGTGTCCGCCGCGGTCGCCGAGGCCGACGGCGGGACCGCCTGGGTGCTCACTCTGACCAACGTGTGCAACTGGATGGTCGGCCTGCTGCCGCAGCGGGCGCAGGACGAGATCTTCGGTGCCGACCCTGATGCCAAGGTCTCCGGTGTACTGGCACCGACCGCCACCACCACGAAGGTGGACGGCGGCTGGCGGGTCACCGGCAAGTGGTTCTACAACTCCGGCTCCTGGCACGCCACCTGGGCCGGACTCGGCATCCCGATCACCGACGAGTCCGGCGAGGTCGTCAACCAGGGCCTCGCGATGATCCCGCGCACCGACCTGGGCCTGGAGGACACCTGGTTCGTCGCCGGGATGAAGTCCTCGGGCAGCAACTGCCTCGTCGCCGAGGACGTGTTCGTGCCGGAGCACCGGGTGCTGCTGGTCCCGCCCGCCATCAACGGCGAGTACCCCAGCGAGCACCTGGACACCGAGGCGTTCTACCGCTCCGCGCTGGTGCCCGTCCTCGCGCTGGTCCTCGTCGGCCCGCAGCTCGGCATGGGCCGGGCGGCCCTGGACTACGTGGTCGGCAAGGCGCCCAAGAAGCCGATCTCGTACACCTTCTACACCGCGCAGACCGAGTCGGTCGGCTTCCAGCTGCAGATCGCCGAGGCGGCGCGGCTGATCGACACCGCACACCTGCACGCGTACCGCGCCGCCGCCGATGTCGACGAGGCCGCCGCGCGTGGTGCTTACCCGGACTTCACGACCCGCGCCCGGGTGCGCTCCGACACCGGCTACGTCGCCGAGTGCATCACCAAGGCGATCGACATCCTGCTGTTCGCGCACGGCGCCGGGTCGTTCGCCGACGTCAACCCGCTGCAGCGGATCTGGCGCGACTCGGCCACCGCGGCCCGACACGCCGTCGTGTCCCCGCAGGTCAGCTACGAGCTGTACGGCAAGGCCCTGCTCGGGGTCGAGGAAACCATCACCCCGCTCATCTGAACAACCTGGAGCTTCCGACATGCGCATCGCCAATCTCAAGGGCCGGCTCGTGCTGGTCACCGCCGACGGCACCGGCGCCGTCGATGTGGAACGGGCCAGCGGCGGCCGCTTCGGCCCCGACCCGCAGGCCGTCTACGAGCAGTGGGCCGACTTCACCGCCTGGGCCACCGAACCGTTGCCGGCCGGTGAACCGTTCGCCGTCGAGGACCTCGGGGCGCCCGCGCCGCGGCCCCGGCAGGTCCTCGCCATCGGCCTCAACTACTCCAAGCACGCCGCCGAGTCCGGGTTCGCCGTCCCCGACGCGCCCACGGTCATGTTCACCAAGTGGCCGTCGTGCCTGACCGGGCCGGTCACCACCGTCGAGCTGCCCGA
The DNA here is from genome assembly GCF_040674675.1 of Dactylosporangium sp. NPDC049742. Lineage (NCBI taxonomy): Bacteria > Bacillati > Actinomycetota > Actinomycetes > Micromonosporales > Micromonosporaceae > Dactylosporangium > Dactylosporangium sp. NPDC049742. Next base: position 73,209 of record NZ_JBFANF010000052.1, read on the forward strand.
CGGCGGCAGCACCGACTGGGAGGTGGAGCTGGTCGTCGTCATCGGCGCCACCGCCCGCAACGTGCCGCAGGAGCGGGCGTGGGAGCACGTCGCCGGCCTGACGGTCGGCCAGGACCTGTCGGAGCGGGTCCGGCAGACGGCCGGGCCGTCCCCGCAGTTCAGCCTCGGCAAGTCGCTGCCGGGCTTCGGGCCGACGGGGCCGTGGCTGGTCACGCCGGACGAGCTCGACGACCGCGACGACCTCGAGCTCGGCTGCTCCGTCAACGGTGAGGAGGTGCAGAAGGGCCGCACCCGCGAGCTGATCTTCTCGGTGCCGACGATGGTGTCGAAGCTGTCGGCGGCGCTGCCGCTGCTGCCCGGCGACGTGCTCTTCACCGGTACCCCGGCCGGCGTCGGCATGGGCCGCACCCCGCCCCGTTTCCTCGCGCCCGGCGACGAGCTCGTCAGTTATGTCACCGGGATCGGCGAGCTCCGCCAGCGTTTCGTCGCCGCCACGAACTGAGAGGACCGCACATGGCTCTGCACCGGCTGACCCAGATCGTGATGGGCGTGCCAGACGTCGCGGCCACCGCCGCGTATTACGAGGACTTCGGCCTGACCCCGACCGCCTCCGGCGGCGGTCATGCCTTCGCCACCGCGGACGGCGGGGAGCAGCTGCGCGTCGTGCACAGCGACCGTCGCCGGCTGGTCCAGCTCGGCGTCGGCGCCGACGACCCCGACGACCTCGACCGCGTCGCGTCGTCCCTGGCCGCGCTGGACGTCGCGGTCGAGCGCACCGCGACCGGGGTCCGTGCTTTTGACCCCGGTAGCGAGGTCACCGTCGAGATCGGGATCGCGCCACGGTACGAGCAGCCGCCCACGCCCGCTCCGCCGTACAACACGCCGGGGGTGAACGCCCGCGTCGGCGAACGCGCACCGGGCATCCTCCGCGACCACCCGGTCCGGCCGCGCAAGCTCGGCCACGTCGTGCTCGGCTCGACCGACCAGGCGTTCTCGCAGCGGTTCTTCACCGACGGCATCGGCTTCAAGGTCAGCGACACGGTCCCCGGCCTGGCGGCGTTCCTGCGCTGCTCCACCGACCACCACAACGTGCTCGTGCAGCAGGCGCCGGTCGCGTTCCTGCACCACACGTCGTGGCAGGTCGACGACGTCGACGAGGTCGGCCGCGGCGCCACCGCGATGCTGGAGAAGGACCCGTCGCGGCACGTGTGGGGGCTGGGCCGGCACCACGTCGGGTCGAACTTCTTCTGGTACCTGCGGGACCCGGCCGGGAACTTCTCCGAGTACTACTCCGACCTCGACTGCATCGTCGACGACGCGCTGTGGACCCCGCAGGTGTGGGAGGGCGCGCGCGGCCTGTTCCGGTGGGGTCCGCCCCCGCCGCCGTCGTTCCTGGCTCCCGAGGATCTCGCGGAGCTGATGACCGGCGCCCACCAGCCCGGCTGATGGAGCCGATCTGGAAGCCCGCCCCGGCGACGGTCGAGGCCGCCACCATCACCCGGTTCGCCCGCTACCTGACCGGGCGGACCGGGGTGGAGTTCGGCGGCTACCGCGACCTATGGGAGTTCTCCGAGCGGCGGCTGCCGGAGTTCTGGGCCGCCGTCTGGGACTTCTTCGACGTCCAGGCCGACGGCACCCCCGGCACGGTCCTCGCCGGCGACGCGATGCCGGGCGCGACATAGTCCGCCGGCACGGTCCTTGCGGGCGACGCGATGCCGGGCGCGACCTGGTTCCCCGGCACTCGCCTCAACTATGCCGAGCACGCGCTGCGGCACGGCCTGCCCGGCGCGGTCGCCGTCACGGCGGTCGCGGAGGACGGCGCGACGAGCACGCTCACCTGGGGCGAGCTGCGCGGGCAGGTCGCCGCGCTCGCGCAGTGGCTGCGGCGGGCCGGCGTGCGCCGCGGCGACCGGGTCGTCGGCTACCTGCCGAACACGCCGCACGCCCTGGTGGCGTTCCTGGCCACCGCCAGCGTCGGCGCGGTCTGGTCGGCGTGCGCGCAGGACTATTCGGCGCGGGGCGCCGCGGCCCGCTTCGCGCAGCTGGAGCCGGTGGTCCTGATCGCCGCCGACGGCTACCGCTGGAACGGCACGGCGCACGACCGGCGCGCCGAGGTGGCCGCGCTGCGGGCGGCGCTGCCGACGGTCCGCGCCACGCTCTCCGTCGGCGGCGTTGATGCTGAATCCTGGGAAGCCGTGGTCTCGGCACCGGCGGAGCCGTGCTTCGACCGGGTGGACTTCGACGCGCCGCTGTGGGTGCTGTTCTCGTCCGGGACGACGGGGCTGCCGAAGGGCATCGTGCACGGCCACGGTGGCGTGCTGCTGGAGCACCTGAAGCTGCTCGGGCTGCACCTGGACGTCGGACCGGACCGGCCGCTGTTCTGGTACACCAGCACCAACTGGATGATGTGGAACATCGTCGCGTCGGCGCTGCTCGTCGGCGCCCCCGTGGTCCTGTACGACGGCAGCCCCACCCACCCTTCACCGGACCGGCTGTGGCAGATCGCCGCCGCGTTCCGGGTCGCGGCGCTCGGCGTCAGCCCCGGCTATCTCCTGGCGAGCGCCCAGGCGAGGCTCGCGCCCGGCCGGGACCTGGACCTGGGCGCGCTGCGGACCGTCGGCGTGACCGGCGCACCGCTGTCGGCGGCGTCCTACCAGTGGGTCCACGACCACGTCGGGGCCGGGGTGCAGCTGGCCTCGGTCAGCGGCGGCACCGACGTGGTCAGCGGCTTCGCCGGCAGTGCGCCCACGACACCGGTGTGGCCGGGCGAGATCTCCGCGCCGCTGCTCGGCGTCGCGCTCGCGTCGTTCGACCACTGCGGGCGGCCGGTGGTCGGCGAGGTCGGGGAGCTCGTCGTGACCCGATCGATGCCGTCGATGCCACTGTACTTCTGGCGAGACCCCGACGGGTCGCGGTACCGGGAGGCCTACTTCGACGCCTTCCCGGGCGTGTGGCGGCACGGCGACTGGATGCTGACCACCTCGCGGGGCAGCGTCGTGGTGTCGGGGCGCTCCGACTCGACGCTCAACCGGCACGGCGTGCGCCTCGGCAGCGCCGACATCTACGCCGTCGTCGACGGTCTCCCGCAGATCCGGGACTCGCTCGTCATCGGCGCCGAGCTCGGCGACGGCGCCTACTGGCTGGTCCTGTTCGTCGTCCTCGCCGGCGACGCCGCGCTCACCGACGCGCTCGTCGCGCAGGTGAAGGCCGCGATCCGGGCCCAGGCGTCGCCGCGGCACGTCCCCGACGACGTCATCGCCGTGCCCGCCATCCCGCACACCCGCACCGGCAAGAAGCTCGAGGTGCCGGTCAAGCGGCTCATCCAGGGCCATCCACTGGAGCAGGTCGCCGCCCGGGACGCGGTCGACGACTTCGCCGCGCTCGCCAGGTTCACCGCGTACGCCGGCGGTCCGCGCTAGATACACATTGATCCGATAGGAATAGGCGGGTTATGGTCTGCGGCATGCAGACATCGATGCTCTCCCGCCGCCTGCTGCTCGCCTCCGCGGGCGCCGGCGCCGTCGGCGTCCTCACGCTCCCCGGGCGCGCCGACGCCGCCGGCGGCCGCGTGGACACCCTGCTGGAGTGGTACGACCTGACCGCCGCGACCGTCGGCGTCATCGCCGGCCCGCAGCAGGTCACCAACAGCCGCACCTGGGCGGTCGCCTGGATCGCCGCCGGCCGGGCGGTCGCCGCCACGCGCAGCGAGCTGGCCCTCGCCGCCGCCGTCCACCACGCGCTCGTGACGATCACGCCCGCCGCCGCCGCGACCCTCGACGCGGCGCTCGCCGCCACCGTCGCACGGATCGGCGGCCGGCACGCCGACCGGGCCGTGCGGGCCGGGGTCGACGCCGCCACCGCCGTGCTCGCCGAGCGCGGCGGCGACGGGCTCGACCTCGCCTCGGTCAACCGGCCGTTCACCGTGCCGCCGGCAGCGCCGGGCGTGTGGCAGCCGACGCCGCCCGCGTTCGCCGCGCCCGTCCAGTCCGGCCAGGGCGACGGCCGGCCGTTCCTGGTCCGCGACGTCGAGCCGCTGCAGCCCGGCCCGCCGCCAGCCCTGGACAGCGCCGTGCACCAGCGAGACCTGGCCGAGATCCGGGCGGTCGGCGCCGCGGCGAGCACCGTGCGCACCGCGCAGCAGACCGCCGTCGCCAGGTTCTGGGCGCAGACGTCGCTCAACGGGTACACGGGCGCGCTGCGCACCACGCTCGCGCCGCACGGCTCGCACAGCGCCGCCCGCCGCTCCCTGGCCGACCGGATCGCGCTCGTCGCGGTCTTCCACGCCGCCACCATCGACGCGCAGATCACCACGTACCGCGCCAAGTACCGCTACCTGGCCTGGCGCCCGGTCACCGAGATCCGCACCGGCGCGGTCGCCCCCGACCCGGCGTGGACGCCGCTGCTCGCCACGCCCGCACACCCCGAGTACCCGAGCGGCCACACCACCTACGCGGGCGCCGCGCAGGCCGTCCTCGACACCCTGGCCGGCCCGCCCCGCGCGGCGTTCGACCTGACCAGCACCGCCGCACCCGACGTGACGCTGCGCTACACCTCCTGGCACCAGCTCACCCGCGACAACATCGACGCCCGCGTCTGGGAAGGCGTCCACTACCGCCACACCGACGAGACCGGCGCCGCCGTCGGCCGCCGCGCCGCCCTCACCGCCCTGTCCCGCTGGCACGGCCGCACCCTGTAACCCCCATGGTGTGGGCGCCGCCTCGCGGTGCCCACACCGCTATCTCGCGGTCGACGAGCCGTCCGCGTGGGCGGACGAGGCCGGTGGGGCGTAGTTGTCGGCCAGGTGCTGCCGGAGCGCGTCCGTGAACCCGGCGGTGTCACCGGTGCGCAGGCGCTCGACGAGGTCCTCGTGCTCGGCGATGATGTCGTCGGACCTGGCCAGCAGCCGGTCACCCTTGTTGAACAGCAGGAACCGCTGGCGGTCGGCGAGCCGGTCGTTGAGCTCCAGCAGGATGTCGTTGCCCGCGGCCTCCACGAACGCGCGGTGGAAGCCGATCGTCAGCTCGATGAACCGCCGGACGTCGCGGGCCTGAAACGCCTGGCGCTGCGCCGCGATCGACTCGCGCAGCCGGGCGGCCAGCTCCTCGCGGCTCGCCTGGCTCGCCCGGCTCGCCCCGGTCGACTCCAGCATCAGGCGGGCGTCCTCGAGGTCGGCGACCGCGCGCTCGCTCAGTCCCTGGACGAGGGCGCCGCGCTTGGGGTAGATGACGATCCACCCCTCATCCTGCAGCCGGCTGAGCGCGGCCCGCACCGGCGTGCGGCTGACCCCGATCTCCGCGGCCAGGGACTCCTCACCCAGCATGGTGCCGGCGGGGTGGACGCCGTTGAGGATGCCGTCGCGCATCACCTGGTACGCCCGTTCCGCCGCGCTCGGGCTGCCGTCCAAGGCCTTCTCTCCTCCACGGTGACACGACGTACGCGTGACCAGTATCCACCGGCCGTCGCCGCGGACTCACCGGCGGGCCGCGCGGGCCGTGCGGGCGGCGCGGGCGCGGACGAGGAGCCAGGTCGCGGCGGCGCCGCCGATCGCGATCACGGCCACGAGCAGGTCGGGCACGCCGCCCGTCGCCTGCCGCACCCGGCCCTCCAGCGCGGCCTGGTCGGAGGCGCCGAGGATGCCGTCCAGCGCCGTGGTGCCGTCGGTGACCAGCAGCAGGACCCCAATCGCCACGGTCAGGGCGCCGCTGACGACTCCGGTCCAGGTGTTGCTCCACCGCCCGAGGCGGACCCGGCGGGGCCGGACCAGCCCGCGCACGAACGGCAGGCGCCCCCACAGCAAGGCCAGGACCAGCAGTGGGAGCGCCATGCCGGCGGCGAAGACGAGCAGCACGACGCCGCCGTAGAGGGCGTTGCCGCCGACCGCGGCGACGGTCAGCACCGCGCCGAGCAGCGGACCGGCACAGACCCCGGCGAGGCCGTACACCGTGCCGAGCGCGTAGACGGACGCCGCCGACGTGCCCTCCGTCCCGCCGCGGGACAGGCCCGGGACCGGGATGTCCGCCAGCATGACCAGCCCGAGCCCGATCACGACGGTCGCGGCGCCGGTGACGAACGCGTCCCGGTGCTGGTTGACGAACGCGCCGACCGTCCCGGCCAGCACCCCCAGCGGCACGAGCGTCGTGATCAGCCCCAGGTAGAACACGGCGGTGCGGCTGATCAGCAGGCCCGGACCGGCGAACGCGTAGGAGAAGAACGCCGGCAGCAGCATCGCCGAGCACGGGCTGAGCAGCGTCAGCACGCCGCCGAGGAAGGCGCCGAGCAGGCCGAGTTCCACGCTCAGCCCGCCTTGGCGATCGCCGCGTCCAGGTACTGGCGGAACACCGCGATCGGCTGCGCGCCGGACAGGGAGGTGCCGCCGGCGACGAAGAACGGCACGGTGGTGACGCCCAGCCGACCGGCCTCGCTGTTGCTCGACCGTGCCGCGGCGCGCAGGCCCGCGTCGTCCAGGTCCGCGGTGAACCGTCCGAGGTCGGGCACGCCGGCCTTCTCGGCGAACGCGACCAGGCGTTCGCGCGGGAGGTCGGGATGGCCCTTGTCCGGCGCATCGCGGTACGCCGCGGCGAGGTACTCGAAGAACCGGCCCTGCTCGGCGGCGGCCCGCGCGGCGACGGCGCCGTCCTCGGACTGCTCCCCGAAGAACGCGACGTCGTGGATCTCGATGCGGACCTTCCCGGTGTCCACGTACTCACGCTGCAGCACGGGCAGCGTCTCGCGGTTGAACACGGCGCAGAACGGGCAGCGCATGTCCGTCCACTGCACCAGGACCACGGGCGCGTCCACGGCACCGACCGCCATCGGGTCGCTGTGTTGGCGGCGCACGAACGCGAACTCGCCGGCTCGGGCGCCACCCGCGCTCGCGGAGGCCGCCGGGGACGACGGGTCCGCGGCCGGGCCTGCGATCGGGCCGGCTCGTCCGCCGGTGAGTTGGGCGGCCAGGACGACGCCGAGGAAGGCCACGACCGCGCCGGCGGCGATCGCGACGCGCCGGTTGCGGCGTTGCCTCGCCTGCCGGAGGCGAGCCGCCTGCTGATGACTCTTCATGAACGTAGGATACATGATGTATACAAGCCGTATCCCACGAAGCCCCGTACGAAGGAACCGCTGGCCCGATGGCCGTCACCGAGTACGTCGACACCGCCGAGACCCGGCTGGCGCTGCACCAGCGGACCCTGAGCGTGGTCATGGCATCGCAGGTGTTCAGCGGTGCCAGCCTGGCCGCCGGCGTGACCGTCGGCGCGCTGCTCGCCGAGCAGATGCTCGGCGCGAGCGCCCTGTCCGGCCTGCCCGCCGCCCGTCGCCGTCGCCTCCGGCGTCACCCTCCTCGCCGCCGGCGTCGTCTCGGCCACCGCCCCCGACGACTCCTTCCCGCTGCTCGCCCTCGCCCTGATCCTGCTCGGCCTCGGCTGGAACCTCGGCCTCGTCTCCGGCACCGTCATGATCACCGACGCCGCACCGGTCGACCGTCGCGCCAGGATCCAGGGCAACGTCGACCTGTGCATCGCGCTCGCCGGCTCCGGCGGCGGCATCGCCAGCGGCCTGGTCATGACCGCCACCAGCTACGCCACCCTCGGCATCACCGGCGGTCTGCTCGCCCTCGCCGTGATCCCGTTCGTCCTCATGCGCACCCGCACGTGACCACACGCCCGGCCCTCCTCCCACGGCGCGGTGTGATGCAATCTCGAAGTGGCGCGTCAGAGTCAGGACCACGGCGTCCTCAGCGGCCGCATGGTCCGGCTGCGCCCGGTCGTCGAGGAAGACCTGGATCTTCTCGCCGGCTGGTTCGGCGATCCGGGCTTCATCGACCACTGGGCGGACACGCCGCTCACGCGCGAGCAGGTGGCCGCGAAGTACATCGGACGGCGCCGACCCGAGGTCGAGTCCTTCATCGTCCTGGCCGGCGACGCGCCGGTCGGATACGCCCAGTACTGGCACGCCGGCGAGTCCGAGGGCGGGATCGACCTGATCCTCGAACCCCGCGGGCGTGGACGTGGCTACGGCCCTGACGCCGCCGACGCGCTGGCGCGGCACCTCCTGCAGGACCTGCACTGGACCCGCGTCACCGCCGACCCCGTCGCGACCAACGCCCGCGCGATCCGCGCATGGGAGAAGGCCGGGTTCCGTCGCGTTGCCCAACACGGCGAAGCGCTCATCATGGAACGCCGCCGGTCCCGCCCGGACAGCACCCAGTAGTGCGTGGACGGTTTTCGGGCTGTCGCGCGAGTACGTTGCGGGCGCGCTCGTGGGAGTGCCGGCAGGGAGGACGGAGACCGGATGGCGCAGGTGTGGGCTCTGCTTGCGGGGTTGGTTGGGGTCGGGGTGCGGGAGGTCTTCGTAACGGTGCGGCATGTTTCGGCGGTGCGGGCCGCCGAGCGGGTGGCGCGGCAATCGCGGGGGAGGTGTGCGGTCAGGTGGAGTTGTACGGCCCGGAGCGCTGAGGTGGTTGTGGCCAGGCCGGAGCGGTGAGCCGGTACGAGGGTTACGAGGCGTTCTACAAGGAGGCGTTCGCCCGGGTGCTGTTCCGGGCGTTGTGCATCACCGGCAACAAGGAGCTGGCCTGGGACGTCGCTCAAGAGGCCATGTTGGTGATGGTGGAGAGGTGGGACGAGCGTCGCGGGCGCACGTTCGATGACAACCTCAGGTACGCCGCCGGAGTTGCCGGGAAGCAGGCGCTGAGTGCTCGGCGGCGTATCGCTGTCCAGGTGAGGACCCTCATCCAGCTCGGCGGGTGGCGGGAGGCTGTCGCGGTGCCCTTCGACGTCGAGGTTGAGTTCGCGCATGACCTGATGGCTGCGTTGGATGGGATGAGCGTTCAGGAGCGGGCCGTGGTGGTGCTGAGCGTGTCCGGGTTGAGTACCGGCGACGTGGCGGACGCGCTCAAGATCACGCAGTCGACGGTGCGCAGTCATAAGCAGAGGATCCGGCGGGGGCTGGACCTGCCATCGGTTGTGCTTGCCCTGGGGGAGGGGGACGCGTGAAGGAGTTCGGAAGGCTGGCCCGAGAGGCCGAGGAGCGATTCGTCGCGGCGGCGTCCATCGACGCGGTGGCCGGGATCGCCGACGTCATGCGCCGGCGTGCCGCGCACCGGCGCGCTGACGCGTTCAGGAGGGTCGCGTGTCTGGTGGTGCTCGCCGGCATGCTGCTCCTGCCGGGGATGCGCCCCGCCCCAGGCATCGATGCCGACGTGCAGCGCAAGGTGGACCTGTACCTCGCCGCGAATCCCGGGGGACGGCAGACGGGTCCGGGAAAGGTCAGCTACAACAATGGTGCGGTGGTGATCACCGTGGCCGGCGGCAGGGCGGTCGACTGCCCGCTGGGCTCGGTGTGCTTCTACGATCGGCCCTACTTCGGGTATCCCCGGGGCGAGGTCCACGATTGCGGATGGCAGGACCTGTCGACGTTCGGCTGGCAGGACCGGATCGAGTCCGCGGTGTTCAACCGCTCGCACGGGCTCGCACAGTTCTTCGACTCGGGAACGGAGCTGTTCTCGGTGGGCGTCGAGTATCGATCGGTGCCCTATGCGGGTACCGGGGCCATAAACAGGGCAACTCAGGTGTATGTCCAATGCTGATGAGGTAATGCAACTCACGAGCCGATGCGGTCCTGCGCCTCGATGAAGCCGTCAGCATCGGCATCATGGAGGCGACCGTGCACCTGCTCGACCTTCAACGCGCGCTTGGCCGGCCGCCGAACGTACCCCCCGACGGCTTGGCGCATACGACGGGGCTGCTCGCCGGGATGGCGTCGCCGGTCGACTTCATCGAGGCCGCAACCGGTCGGAGTTCGGTCCAGCTGTTCCCGGTGTTGACCTGAGCGGAACGGCTGGCACGGCGGAGCTGGCGTGCGTGGCCGGAGTCAGCTTCGGGGTCGGCGAGCCGTGTCCGCTGTCGATACTGTGTGGGACGTGGCGACCGACACGTTCTCGACCGCGACCGAGCGAGATGCTCTGTGCGGCTTTCTGGACCAGGCGCGGGATGCGTTGATCCGTAAGGTCGACGGCTTGTCCGACAAGGATGCGCGCATGGCTGCGACCGTGAGTTCTCTGTCGTTGCTGGGTCTGCTGAAGCACTCGGCTGTCTGGGAGCGTAGATGGTTTCAGGTCATCTTCGCGGGGCGCAGCTTTCCGGACGAGTGGCCGACGGTGGTGGACGAAGGCCAGGACGCCACCTTTGCTCTCACCGGCGATGACACGGTGGAGAGTGTTGTGGCGTACTACTTGGAGCAGATCGCGGCCTCTCGGGAGATCGTCGCCGGCGTCGACCTCGACGCGCGATGCGCACGGTCGGACCTGGTTGACGAGAACCTGCGTTGGGTGGCAATCCACCTGATCCAGGAGACGGCGCGACACGCTGGCCATGCCGACATCATCCGCGAGGCCATCGACGGCAGTCGCGGACTCTGAGCCGGTGCGCGTACCGCTCTACGGGAGGTGGACGAACGGCTCCGCCGCGGGCGCACGCTGAGCGTGACGCAGGTGTATACCTCAAGGCATGCGCTGGTTGATGGGGATCTGGGGCACGTTCCTGGCGGTCGTGTTGGGGATGGCGCTGTGGCAGACGTGGGAGGACGCCCACGGCGGCGAGGCCGTTGCCACCGCGCAGCGGGTCGAGCAGCAGCCGCTCACCGTCGGCTCGGTGACCGTCGACCAGCCGCCGCGGTACGCCGCGGTGTTCGTCCTGCCTGACGGCACCCGGTGTGAGGCCACCACCAAGGTCTTCCCGGACCTCGACAACATCGCGGCCGGCGACACCGTCACCGTGCACTACTCGCGTTGGCAGCCATGTGCCAACGTCCGGCGGCCCGACCAGTGGCATCCGACGCTGGCCGGGGTGCTCACCGTGGGTATCGCCGTGCTGGTCTTCAGCGGGACGGTGTTCGCCGCGCTGATCAGCCGCGCCCGGGCCCGCGGCAACGACCCGGACGCCACCTGGGAGGACGACGGCCCAGGCTTCGAGACGGGACCCGAGGATCACAGGCCAGCCGGGTTCCTGCGGAAGCTCCCGGGTTGGCGCTCGTAGGGCCGGCCGGCGCCGATGTACACGAAACGCGGTGCCGCCGGGCTGTTCGCCGGCTTGGGCGAGCGCGGCGGACGGGGCTGGCCCGTGCGGACAAGCATCGACTACTTTGGAATGCAGGTACAGGATGATCGCACGGACATGGCGGGGCTGGGCTTCGCCGTCGACGGCCGACGACTACCAGCAGCATTACGAGACCGACGTCGCTGAGCACCTGAGACAGGTGCCGGGATTCCGCGGTGCGCGGCTGTTGCGCCGTCGCGACGGCGGGGAAGTGCTGTTCACCTCCATCACGTTCTTCGCGAGCATGGACGACGTGCGTGCGTTCGCGGGCGAGGAGCCCGAGCGAGCCGTGGTGGAGCAGGCCGCCCGCAATGCTCTGACGCGGTGGGACGAGTTCGTGACACACGACGAGGTCGCCGTCGTCGTAGATCCATATCAGCCACGTACGCTGTCGACTCAGACGAATATTCACGGGGAGGCATGACTTGACTACCATCAGTCGCCGCACGGTTCTTGCTGCCATCGGTGCCGTGGCTGCCGCACCGGCCGCTGCCGTCGCACTCGCACCTGCTGCCGCCTATGCCGCCGACGACTACGCCTCGAACACGGCGCTCTATGCGGATCCCACGCTGGCCGAGGGTGTGGACTACGCCCGCCGGTACCGCCGCCACGAGGCGGTGGACGGCAGCGACACGGCCTCCTACCCGTTTCCGGACACGGTCGTGCTCGCCCTGCACGGTGGCGGCATCGAGCCGGGCACCTCGGAGCTCTGCATGGCCGTCGCCGGCTACCACCCGGCCACCGGATCGGTCGAACCGGTCGGCGGGCAGACCTACGACTACTGGATGTTCGAGGGCATCCGCGCATCGGACAACAGCCCACTGCACGTCACGTCCACCCATTGCGACGACCCGGTCGCCCGCGCGCTGACCGCCGGCGCTCGGCGCGCCGTCTCACTGCACGGCTGCACCCCGGCCCAGGCCGGCCTCGCCGACAGCGCAGCCGCGGTCATGGTCGGCGGACGGGACACCACCCTCAAGAGCCAGCTGCTGTCCCGCTTCGCAACCGCCGGCATCCAGGCGTACGACGCGGCCGGCGTCCCCGCACTCAACGGCGACGACCCGGCGAACATCGTCAACCGCACACTCGCCGGCGGCGGCGTGCAGCTCGAGATCACCACCCCGCTGCGGACCGCGATGTTCACCACCAACACCCGGGCGCAGCGCAAGAACACCACCACAACGACCTTCTGGCAGTTCGTGACCGCAGTACGGTTGGCGCTGCAGTAGCAGCCTCCCGTCGCCCAGCTGCATCAAACGTGCTCAACCGCTGACGGCCACCGACCACGACGGTGTTGAGTAGGTGGGATCGGGCACCGATGAGAAATGGCGCCGACAGCCGTCTGAGTACGGACCGGTGAAAACGCGCTGCGCGTATCAAGGGAGAGCAAACGAGATGAGACCACTTCGGTACTCGATCAACGTCACGCTTGATGGCTGCTGTCATCACGAGGCGGGGCTTGCCCCGGATGAGGAGTCGATGCGCTACTGGGCTGCTGAGATGGAACGAGCCGACGCCCTGCTGTTCGGCCGGGTGACCTACGGGATGATGGAGTCGGCGTGGCGGCGGCCGGCCACGGGCGCGTGGCCGGACTGGATGGGTGAGTGGCAGGTCCCGTTCGCCGAGACCATCGACCGGGCGAAGAAGTACGTCGTGTCGAACACGCTGAGCGAGGTCGATTGGAATGCCGAGCTGGTGCGAGACGACTTGGGGCAGGCGGTTCAGCGGCTCAAGCAGGAGCCGGGCGAGGGCCTGTTCGTCGGTGGCGTGACGCTCCCCCTGGCGTTGGCGGATCTGGGACTGATCGACGAGTACGTGTTCGTTGTGCAGCCGGTCCTTGCCGGACACGGGCCGACGTTGCTCGCCGGTCTGCGGGAGCGCATCCAGCTCGAGCTCGTGGATCGCCATGAGTTCCGGTCGGGGGTGGTCGCCGTGCGGTACCGGCCCACGCGAGTAGCGGCCTGACGTGATGTGTCCCGGCGCGTTGGCCGCTGCCTCGCGCCGGGGCGAGACAGCACAGCGAGGCTCCCGGTTGGGACTGTCATACCGGGAGCCTCGCCCTCATCGATCTCCGGCGCGGCGAGCCGCTGCCACGAATCTGCCGGAGGAGTCCGGTGCATCATCTGTACAACGGCAGCCCGAGACTGTTCAGGATCGCGTCATGGTGCTCTTCGGCGAAGGTGTACTCCTTGCACCCGAGTAGCGCCGCCCGCACGCGTTCCGGATCGACCTGCCCGATCGCGAACGGCATGAACCACGCGGGATCCGCACCGATCGGCCCGCTCGGCGACTCGTCGTCGGCGAGCACCCTCCCGTCGAGCATGGACCGGAACACTCCGTCCTCGTCCTCGAACATCTCGACCAGCATGCCGATATCCGAGACGTAGCGGTGCACCCGCGCCCCGCCGGCATACCGCGTCCAGGTACTGCTCCAGGGCCGCCCGCTGGCCGGCGTCCGGCGACTTCGCGACCTCGGCGCGGGCCGCCTTGCTCAGCCGCGGAACCATCTCCTCGAGCTTCGCCTTCAGCTCAGCTGCCTTGGTCGTGTCGCCCTGGTTCGTGGCGGTGACGTACTGGCCCCACGTGTTCGTCAGGATCAGCCGCTCTGGCGCGTAGACGTCGTCGATCGCCTGGCACACCGACGCGACGGTGACGCTGGGCGCGGTGCTCGCGGCGGGCGCCGCGCTCGCGGTGCCGGCCGTATTCGCGGCGGGCCTGCGGTACGGCTGAACGAACAACGGCCGACCCCGCGATGGGGTCGGCCGTTTCGAAGCGACGGCTACCGTCGATACTTCTCCCACCACGTGAACGCCACCCGATAGGCCGACGGCGTGTCGTCCGCAGCGTGGTTGGCCAGCCCGTTCTTGCCGAAGTAGTAGTCGTGCACCTGGTTGGCCGCCCCCGTGGCCAGGTCGGTGTCGGAGATCGCGACGGCGTGGATGTGGTACGGCCAATCTCCCTGCGACGGATTGCGCAGCCAGGCGGCGAACCCGACGGTCCGGAGCGCCTGGACGGTCTGCCATCGCTGCGTGGTGCTCAGACTGGCGACCGAGATGTCCACCGCTCCGCCCGCGTCATGTGTACCGGCCGAGCTCGGGTTCGCCGACGTGTAGGACCCCTGGCTGAGCGTGATGCTCCAGGACAGCTTGGCATCGGCCGCGGCGAGCATGTCGCGGGTCCTGGCGTTGACCCGTTCGCCACCGTACGAGCTGGTCCGCGACCCGGTGCTGATCGGCCTGGTGACCGTGTACCGGCCGCTGCCGAGCGTAGTCAGCGACGACGGCCCCGGATACCCGTTGGCGTCCAGGCCCGAGTATCCGAGTGAGCGCTGCCAGGCCGCGTACGCCGCGACGGTCGAGGTGCCGTAGTGCCCGTCGACCGAGCCCGAGGCCAGGAAGCCCTTCGCCGACAGCGCCCGCTCGACCTCCAGCACGCTCGCCGCCGCGCCGGGAGTCTGCCCGGTGCCGCTCTTCGGCGGGTCGACCTGCGCGGCGAGCATGACCTGCTCCATGTCGACGACCGGCAGCGCTGCGGCGGCCGGCCCGCCGAACGGCACGACAACCCCGAGCAGCGCGAACACCACCGCTCCACGGGACAGCACGGCGGAAAGGTTCATGGCGAGCTCCGATCCAGGCATCGACAGACAGGGATGAAAAGAAGCTACAGGATCATCGATAAAGATGGAAGAAACCTGCGAAGCGGCGGCGGGTTTATTCATCGGGGTTCGTGACCCGGGTGGTCCCAGGCGGACCGTTGCTTGTCGACTTGGAACCTGACACAGAAGAGGGCTGGCCCTACAGGGCCAGCCCTCTCAGTTCGAGCAGTGTGCTACCCGGTGAACGTGGCGGTGATCTGGGTGAACTGCCAGTTGTTCTGGGCGATGCCGCTGCAGTTGGACACGACGCCGCCGCCGGGGCAGGGGCGGTCGCGGTTGACGGACCA